>CAZEZQ010000104.1:3998-10799 GCA_964516245.1 uncultured bacterium
CGGGTAATATTATAGGCTATAAAACATTATTTTTCAAGGCCTTATGTGTATTCGGACAGACACTAACTACAGTTGTGCCAGTTCATGGAAATAAAGATCTTCCGATAGGAACATTATCAGAAATTCTACGTCAAGCAGAAATAAGTAAAGACGAATTAAACGACTTGCTTTAGAATCAAATGTGTTAACGTCAAAAAAGCGAAAACTATATACATTTGCATTTCCCCCCCTACCGCACATGGCACTTCAAACAAACCGGATCCCTATACATACGAAGCGTACTGCTAAAACCGATCGGGTGGGGATTCACACCGGCTCCGCCCCGTTCGATGGTGGCGTGGCATTCAAGGCAGATGGTATCGGCACCGTTGTCGTGGCATCCAGCGCAGGTGAAGATTTCACGCCGGGCGATGCGGCCATGAAAGTTGGGATTGGTAGGGTCGTCGAAACCGGGGGGATGAGGGTCGCTCGCGAGATCGGTGCCCAATCCCGCGCGCAAGTCGGCGATGCCTTCGCGAAGGTGGCAATCGCGGCAGAATGTCTGGCTGTGGCAGGTGATGCACTGGGATGAATTGAAACGCGCTTCGATGAAATGGCGGGTTAAGAAGTCCCCTTCATGGGCCCAATGGCGGTCGGTTTTTTCAGGATATTTCAGGTCGGGGGGCAAGGCCATGTTTTCATCGCGGTGACAATCGCTGCAGAACGGTTGATCGTGGCACATAAAACAGAGTTGGGTTTGCGCCCGGGCGGTGGGGCCATGTGTTTCGGTAAAGTTGCCGGTATGAGAAAATTCAGACCGGGGTTCGAGGGGGATTTTGGAAAAATCTTTGTGGCAATTTAAGCAGTCCAAATCGTTGTACCACTCCTGATGGCAATTCAAACAAAGTTGCATGGGCGGCAATTGGTCTTGGTAAGTTTTGGTGTTCTCGTGCGCTCCCGCATGGCAATCAATGCACTCCATATCCCAATTTTCAATTTGCATATGCTGCTGGTGTGAATAGGTCATGTGGTCGTGCGCAGGCACATCAAGCGGACCGGGTTCTTCAGTGCGGTGGCAATATTCACATTGATTGTTGTCGAATTTTTCTTGATGGCACATCAGGCAATCGGCCATTCTTGGCAACATGCCATATTTTTCGATACCATCCTGAGCTACGGCAGAATGGCAAAACTGGCATTGCAAACCGACTTCGGTAGTGTGCAGTTTGTGGTCGAAGATATGCGTATGGGGAAGGCGCTTCTCGTAAAGCATCAGACTGGCGCACGCTCCAGTCATGAACAACACGACGGTGAACTTTAACCATGAATATGGGGTCAAAACGAATTGCTGATTGGAAAGTGGTTTCATGCGCAACATCCCTAAAAATAATTGACCAGCCGAACAAAAGCCTGTAATCCTTCTCCATCCGCCAACGATTCAATGTACCGGCCACCCACGCTGATGTTCCAGCTGGGGTTGGGTTTGTATGTCAATGTAAGATTGCTTGAAAAACTGTCGTCGCCGCTTTCGTGTAAAAACAGTGGGTTATCGTAATTGTAATAATAAAAATTCAAGGCGTGGCTGAATTTGCTCGACCACTGATGCCAGTGAGAAAGCCGAATGGAACTGAATCCATTTTCGAGTTCGCCGAAAGCCAAACCTTCATCTTTGGGCAATCCGTCACGAAAATCAAAATCGGTTCGAATGGCATCGGTGATGGTGTAACCGAAGTTGCCTTCGACCATCTTTTCAAATCGGAACGAAAGTTGATCGGCCTCGCTATACCTATAATCAACCTCAAAGCCCGCCCGCCATTGGTAGCCGCCGTCGAGACGGTTTTGATCAGAAAAGAAATTGCCGAAGCCGCCATCATTATCAAAATCGATATAGGTGAAGTCGGTAAGAAAGTCCCATTTGCGATTCAGATGATAAACAAACTGTGAGGTGAGCCGTTCTTCTTCTGCCAATGAAAACACAGAAAAGATAGATGATTTGGGGATCAGTAGGCCGGGGATGACATTGTCATATATGAAACGGACATCGAAATCACGGCTAACGCGCATACGTGTGTGGGCTTGAATTTCGTAGAATTCTTCGGCAATCAGGTCGTAGCCCCAATTCCCACTTATATCGAGCCAACGCATGGGTTGAAACGACCAATCTCCACCAATTTTTTGATCGTCCCACTGGCCGTCGGTATGCGAAAGCAGCCACGAAAAACCGACAGTGCTGCGGCGGTTGGTGTGGTACCCGAGCCGCCCTCCACCCAATACCGTATCTTCGGCTTCCGAGGTCAGGCTGGTGGCGCGGCTGCCGCCGTATAGGTCAAGTTCGATCCCGTTTTCGAAGGGATAGTAAATTTCACCCCCGTCGAAGCGCTGGTTAAGAAGCCCGCGATAGTTGTAAATGCGGCCCGCTTTAATAAAGCCGTCTGATGTGCGGCCTTTGTCAATTTGGATGGATGCGAAGCTGATATCCCCTTTGCCGCGGGATGAGAAAGTGGGGTCGGCCCAATCATGCCGGTACCAAAAATTTCCCGACCCCCAAATACGGTAATCATCGGTTTCTTTAATTTTCAACTCGCTAATGGTGAGAAAATTGTGCGTCGTTATGCGGTCCCGGGTAAATTCCCGGCGAAAATCTGTCCCTGAAAAAATTTGATCACTGGCGGTGCGAAAGATGAATGAATGGTGCCCGTCGATCCAATCAATTTCTTCATCATCCCCTGCTGCAGAGGTGAGTGTAGATAGCAGTATGATACATGCGATTTCTGATCCGTACTTCCATACAGAGGTCAGGAAAGTATGGATAGTCTCCATAATGTCATATTCCCATTCATTAAAAGGATCGCTTTACACATTAGCAAAAACATGAATAGAAAAAAAGGAGATGCAAAGAATGGCATCTCCCTTTTTGTCTATATTAACCTTTGAATCAATAAAGATCCCAATAAGCAACATCGGTGGTCGGTTCTTCAAACGTTTCAAACAAGATCTGGCCCCGTATTTCACCTGGTGGGTTTTGCACAGTGTGCACATTGATGTAGTAGCCTTCAGCGAGCAGGGTGGCCAACTGATCTTCATTCAATTCGATTTCACCCGAAATCATTTGGAAGGAACTATCTGCCAGGGGAAAGATGATATCTCCATTTTCACCACGTTGACCCATGTGAATATGAGCAGCGGTGACGTTTTGAATGTTCATGATGGTGAGTTCATAGGCAAGAGTGGCCAAGTCTTCACTGAGTTCCAAGCGTGCGGTACCGGTGGCATCAGTCTCAACCGCTTCGGGAACTTGCTGCTCGCCATTGAGCTCTGCTTTGAAGACGGGGGCTTCATCCATAATTTGGCCGCTAATTTCTCCATCGGGATTCTGTTGGGTACTTACATTTACATAAAGCATACCCGACTTAAGGTTATCAATATCTTCTGTGGTGAGTTCCAAACGTCCTGAAGAAGAACCGTTAGCCGGTGTTTCCAAAGTATGTGCTATGGAGCCATCATTACTTGGTGGGCCAATTAGAATATTTGAAGCGGTAATATTTTCCAACTCAAATACATTCAGATTGTAATCCAACAGCATATCCCCTTCATGTAATTTGAAAATTGCCGTTCCCCGCCCTTCTGTGCTGCCCGAGAGAGCAGTAATCCACGCATCAGCGGGAGACGTGGGTCCTATGTCTTCAGGAAAGTCTTCGGGATCGCTAGGGTTGGTGACTAAAGAAGGATCGCCAGGTTGTGGATCACCTTCACTCCATTCCCCATTGGGATCCTGTAGTTCTTCACCGTTGGTAAAGCCGTCGCCATCCGCATCTTGCTGGGCTAAATCCGGTCCCCAAAATTCAGCACGTGAGTTTGGATCGACCAACTCTTCTACCTCTAGTCCAAACGCATTTCTCGGTCCGCCGGGAAAAACATGACAATTATCACATGAATTTATTCTGCCGTTTGGGATTTTGTCAGGTCGAAAAGGACGGGCTGAGCTGTCGAGTGTTCCTACACCAAGTACGCCAATTCCCACAATGAAAGACACAAATACCCTACTTATGAGTCGCATAACGATTCACACCTCCTAAAAATATGAATTTTTGTTAAGTTAAAAAAATCACAGCAAATGTTTACTAGCACACAAGATTCCACAATAGATATAGATACAATTATTCAAAGTACATTATGCCAAGTTCTTTTTGGATATCCAAATAATTTCCAATAAAATTTTGATTTTTGCCTGATGGACATATTGTTAACCTGAAAGCTGTATGAGATATAGGCACTAGCGATAATTGGATAAAGATCTTCAAGCAAAACCAAAAAGTGGTATCCCGAATGCAACATATTGCCGGTTTACAAACAGATATAGCTTACCCTAAAAAGGAAAATTCCATAAAAAAAGGAGATGCTTTTTATGCATCTCCTTTTTGATTTCTCATTATTCTCAACTCAATAGAGTTCCCAAGAAGCGATATCCGTCTCTTCTGTAATTTCAAAATTTCCCCGCATCATTGCGACGTGAACACCACAGCGATAGCCGGGCCGATTATCACTCTGATTCATCGCTTCTCTCAATGCGGGAGTCAGCGTAAATATCGCCAATTGATCATCATCGATCCAGTTGATGTCCGGATCATCCTCCAAGGATCCCTCTATATCTTGGGAGAGTAGGATGATGTCATCATTGGGTCCGTCGCCTTTTGCCAAAACCTCAAAGGGATGAAAGTTTGGATTCAAATTGGTTACTTCATACCGTTTGCCTGCCACCAAATTCAGGGTAGGATCATTAACGGGCAGTTCACCCGAAAAGAGTTCATCTGTAGACTGGCTGATCAAGGTGTAATCTTGTACACCGTTTGCATCCAATGTGAGCTGCACGTCTGACTGAGCAGAAGCCATGGCCGGCAAAACTAGCAGACTCAAAAATAGAGCACTGCATCGATTTCCAAATAACTTTCGTATTTGCATAATACCTCCTCTTTGCTAAGTATAGTAAGCAGGAAACTCTCCTTCGAATCGAGAAAGTTTCCACATTCTTGATTACTTTTTTTCTTTCCTTCAACGCCATTGGTAGAGCGAAGTATTGATTGAAATTTGCAAGATAGAAGTTTTGAAGAGCAAGCTCGCTGCTTCAAAAAACACCACGCCAAGCGAACTTGATTTTTGCCATTCTTGAACCTTTGTTTAGATACAACGCATAATAATAAAAAACACTTTTGGGGTATTCTGTTTTAAATTCAAATAAACACATATAATTGATATTTTCCCTTAGAGAAAAATTATTCTGTCATTGTATTAATGATGAGGATTAATTTGATTATGCCAAACCGATTAGCAGTTTCCAAATTTTTCCTAATAATTATCCGTGTGTTATAATAAATGCGGGTTTAGAGTGCTAATTCATTAACTCTTGAATCGCCTGCAATACTTTGTGATTTTCTGGCTCGATTCCTACGGCGATTCGAAGAGCTGGACGGTTTTGCCCAACGGCAGCAGTTTGGTCGGAAATAAGAATGCCTTGTTCTCTGAGACGGGTGGCAGGCTGGGTTTCATAGAACGATTTAGGCCATAACGTGAGAAGGAAATTGGTATAAGAAGGAGGGATGCACAGACCCAGTTTCTCCAAACTTTTCCTTAAATCATCCCGCCAGATTTTGAGTTGTTCGATCCGTTTTAAATAAGTCTCATACTCGTTCAAGACCGCTATCCCCGCTGCTTGAGCCAGGGCGTTGACCGGGAAGGTCAACGCATGGCGCTCGAGCGTATCAATTAACGCTTCATTTGCGACGGCATAACCCAGACGGATGCCCGCAAGGCCGTAACTTTTTGAAAGGCTTCGGAAAACAATCAGATTTTCGCGTTCATGTATTAAATCCACCACAGTTTCACCCGAGAATTCGTAATAACACTCGTCGGCCACAACAATTCCCGGCAAGCGATCCAGCCATCGCAGGAGATGATCACGGGGAGTAAGTGTTCCCGTTGGGTTGTTAGGATTGGCAATAAATGTAAGAGCGATGTTTTTTCCCGGTATCTGCGTGGTTTGCGGGTCAGGCAATTCAAATGAATCATCCCGCTTGATACTCATCCCCTCCAAACCATGCCGTTGAGGAGTGAAATGATAATAGAAAAAACTGGGTTCGAATGAAAGAACACATTCGCCTGCGTTCACAAATGAGACAACTGCCAAATCAATCAAATCATCCGACCCATTGCCTACAATAATGTTTTTGGAAGTAACGCCATGGCCCACATAATCGGCTAAGGCTTCACGAAGTTTGATAGCATTGGTATCGGGATACCGGTTTAGATTCTGAGCCGCCTCAGCAATGGCATCAATCACACTCTGCGTGGGTGGCAGCGGATTCTCGCCAAGATGAAGAAACGCTTCCTGAGAATCATGTTTGCGCCAAAACGAAGGCACATCTTTGCGCGGGGGTAAATTCTTTTTTGTCATAATAAGGGATAATTTCTTTTTTGTCATAATATAAGAAGAGTCCTTGGAAGGGCAAGGTTGCAAATGCGCCGTGGCATGCTCCCGCCGAGCCGGTTGTTGCTTTTGGGAGGGCGACGCTCCCGCGGAGCCGGGCTGTTGCTTTTGTTGTAAGGAGGGCAAGGCTCCCGCCGCGCCGGGTTGATCGAAATTCTTGTGATTTATAAAGGCGTATTGCATGCCCCCCAAGCAGAATGTATTCAAAAGATGTTTGCTAGGTGGCAAAGGCTAGCGTTGTGTGTCTGCTTTTGCGGAGTAACCGTTTCAAGTGCGGTTGCTGTCATTTCGAACGCAGTGAGAAATCTTATTGTCTGAACCGAGATAGCCAGGATATTTTA
>CAZEZQ010000105.1:0-10763 GCA_964516245.1 uncultured bacterium
CCCAGGTTTTGGTCAATTCAAAATGGGTGTGCAAACCGTTGTTTGATATTAGATTCTTACTTGTGAATTGTGAGAAAATCTCTCTCAAAATGGTTTTATCTTCAGTGAAATAAGCATTCGGGGCAGACACTGGGGTCTGCCCCGACAATCAACAGTTCGAAAAAAATATTTCAAACATCTTTGACTTGAATTTGATTAAGATTAATTTGGTGAAAATATTAAATCATGTTGAAAGAAGCTCCAACATATATAGAACTCTATCAAACCGGTGAGTTGCAAAAGCGAATCGAAGTTGCATTGTCTGAGCTGGAATCGTGCCGGATCTGCCCTTGGAACTGTGAGATCAACCGTATAAATGATGAGAAAAAAGTATGCCGAACAGGCCGATATGCGCGAGTGTCGAGCCATTTTGCCCACTTTGGCGAAGAAGACTGCTTGCGGGGATACAACGGCAGTGGGACCATCTTTTTCGCTTGGTGCAATCTGCGCTGTGTATTCTGCCAAAATCATGATATCAGCCAGGCCGATGCGGGGTTCGAAGTCACTCCTCAACAGTTGGCTTCTATGATGCTCAATTTGCAGCGCCAAGGCTGCCACAATATCAATTGGGTTACACCGGAGCATGTGGTGCCCCAGATTCTCGAATCGCTCCCCTATGCAATAGAAGGCGGTTTGCGTTTGCCGATTGTTTACAACACCAGCGGCTTTGATTCGGTTCAGAGCCTAAAATTGATGGATGGCATTGTGGATATTTATATGCCCGATTTTAAGTATTGGAGTGAAGAGGCTTCGAAGCGCTATTTGAAAAACAAAGAATATTCATACCGGGCACAGAAGGCGATTCGAGAAATGCACTGGCAAGTGGGAGATTTGCAAATGGATGAAGAGGGATTGGCTAAGCGCGGCCTTCTCATCCGCCACTTGGTGATGCCCGGGGCTCTGGATGAAACGTGTGAAATTATGCAGTTTCTCGCCCGAGAAATATCTCCTAAAACTTATGTCAATATCATGGGCCAATATTATCCCAGCGCCAAAGTCAACCGTGAGAAATATTCAGAAATCAACCGGCGAGTGACTATGAAAGAAATGGATGAAGCCTATGCATCGGCTCAGCAAGCCGGATTATCGCGATTCGATGAACGTTGGATGAGAACATGGAAACGCTAATGGGTGGATGATGCGCGCATGAGAGTGAATGCGTGTTTTTACATAGACAATTGTTTTGACATGGCCATGGCGTCTTCGGCTTCTTGGATTTTGCCTTGTTTGACCAGTACACGCGAGAGATTGGTGTAATACAAAGGTTCTTTGGGGGCCAGTTCGATGGCTTTTTCTGCTGTAGTCAAAGCGTTGTCATAGTCTTCCAACTGTTGGTACGACATGGAGATCGCCATATAAATTTCGGCGTCGTTGGGGTCATGTTCTAAAGCTTGCTGATATTTTTCAATGGCTTGCTCGTGTCTTTTCTGTGCGAAGAGGGATAAACCTTCATTATAAAGTGTATTTTTATCGGTCATAGTTGGTCTCCTAATTCTCTTATGTGAGTTTGGCTTCTTGCTCTTTTGCATTGGTTGTCTTGTGTAGCATAGAAGCGGGAAGCGCGACCGTGAAGGTTGTGCCTTCACCCGGTGTGGAATCTAATTCTATGCTGCCTCCCAAGAGATGAGTTAATTCTTGACTGATCGCCAATCCCAAGCCTACCCCGCTGCTTTGTCCTCCTGCGCTTGCTCCCCTTGTAAATGCTTGAAATATATTCTTCTGTTCTTCTTCGCTGATCCCAGGACCTGTGTCATGGATTCGAAGAACGATGGTTGAATCGGTTTGTTGGGCTTGAATCTCTACAGATCCTTCTTCGGTGAATTGAAGCGCATTGCTCACAAGATTTTGCAGCACCAAATACAATTTGCTGCGGTCGGTTTCAATTGTTGTAAGATCGGGTTTCGGTGTATACCGCAGTTCCAAGTGTTTTTCTTTGGCGAAGGGGCGTAAATTCTCGCTTAATTCAATGAGCAGATCGTTCAGCAGAAAGGGCTCCGGATGGAGAGTTAGGGTTCCACTTTGAATCCGCGATAATTCGAGAATGTTCTCGATTAATTTTAACAATACATTGGCATTCCGGTCGATGGTTTCTATGGCTTTGCGTTGTTTGTCGTTGATTTCGCCATAAATCTCGTCGGCAATCATTGCGCTGGCTCCCACCACGCTGTTCAACGGAGCCCGCAAGTCATGCGACAACCGGACATACATACGGTTTTTTTCTTCTTGCATGTCATTCAAGCGTTTGTTGCTTTCCCTGAGTTTGGCAGCCACGGTTTCGATTTCGTTCAAATGGCCTTCAATTTTTTCAATGTATTGTTCCCGCTCATGTTCGTGGTTTCCAATCAAGCGCGCGGTAAAAATGCCGAAGGGGGCGACAATGGCGATAAAGAGCAAGATTCCCAAAATTACGAAGAAAGTAAATATATCTTTCAAATGCTGCTTGATTCCTGAATCGTACTGATGAACTCCGATATACCAGGATTGATCGTCGATCTGTACGGAATGAAAATCAACCAGTTTGTTTCCATCAGGTTCTGAACGCAAGCCGAAAAATGAATCTTGTTCATGATTTTTGAAAATGGCCGAGATGGGAATTTCTTCATCACTGTTGAATGATCCTTGTTTCGGTTTGTAGGGAAAAATCGTCATCTTACCCACTTCTTGGCCAGCCATCATCTGTTTTTCGTGTGGAAGGACTTTGATACGCATGTTGGAATCGATCAGGCATACATATCCAGTGCTCGGAACTTGGATGATTTCCACCATTTCTTGTACGCGTTGAAGCCATTCTTCTTCATTGTTTGATCTTTTTTTTGCTTCCCGTATCGCAAGTTCAAACACTTGGGATATTGCTTTATTATCTTGCCGGACTTGTTCTATAAGGACCATACGAACTTTTTTATAAATGGAATAACCGGCCGCGGGGAGCCCCAAAGCCAATACAAATGCCAGTGAGGCTACGATCAACCAGAAAACACCTCGTGACGTATGAAACGATTGCGACTTGTCTGAATTGTGGGACTGTTCCATGATATGCTCATTAGGACGGATAGTTTCAAATTCTAATTGTGTCGATTAAGATATCTTTTGTCAACGAAATTATTATCTCACATGTTTACGAAGAAACAAATACTCTTGGGGATTATTCTTTTGTTCGCCTTGTACTTACGCATGGCCAATTTAAGCAGCAACCCCGCTGGATTTTTCCGCGACGAGGCCGATAAAGGGTATACTTCGTACTGTTTGATTCAAACCGGCCAAGATCAAACCGGCGAACCCTGGCCTCTTTTCGTTCGTTCTCTAAAAGTAACTACCTCGTCTTTGTATCAATACCTCGACATCCCTTTCATCCAGGCATTTGGCCTGAATGAATTTGCCGTGCGTTTGCCCGCTTGTCTTGCAGGAACGCTTTCTGTTCTCGCCACGTTTCTAATCGCCCGGCGATGGTGGAGTAACGGATGGGCGCTATGGGCGGCGCTGTTTGTCTGTCTCTCTCCTTGGAGCCTTTTGCTCAGCCGTTGGGCCAATCAGTCTATATTACTCACATTGTGGATTCCCTTAGGTGTTTTCTTTATGATTCGCGATGAGAATCGCTTTTCATACAAGAACGCAATGCTTTCTTGCGTATTCTTTTTGTTGGCTTTGTATACGTACGCGCCAGCGCGGCTGGTTACGCCAGTGCTGGTTGGCATTTTAATGGTTTTGCGGTTGTTGAACGCACAACATGAAAACCGGGGGCCATGCCTGCGCTGGCTTGCCGTATTTGGTTTGCTTTTCATAATTGGCAGTATGCCTTTCGCCCGGCATATCTTTTTTGAAACTGCAGAGAGCACTGCCCGCTTGTCCCGTATAACCATATTCGATGGACAACCCTGGTATTCCGCATTTCTGGAATGGTGTGGAAACTACCTTCTCCATCTCTCGCCTAATTTTTTGTTCAGTTCGGGCGATCAGAATTGGCGCCACAATACTGCCGTTTTTGGCCAAGCGCATTGGTATCTGCTGCCTCTTCTGGTTGCGGGTGTGATCAAGGCGCTTTTGCGCCGGAACTATGCTGATCAAATTTTACTCGCCTGGTTTCTGGTTTTTCCAATCGCGGCTGCCTGTACGCGAGAAAGCATTCCCCATGCGTTGCGCAGCGTTTTTGCGGTTCCCGTCATTCAACTGCTCAGCGTTCGCGGCATGATAGCGGTAACCGAGTGGTCTGCGGCATTTCATCGGGCGGGAAAAGAGAAACTTTTAACTATATTAAAAATTGGATGGATCGCGGCTCTGATATTGTTTCCAACCATTCATGTTTACGATTTGTTTTTCCGCTATCCGCTTTATTCTGCACGCCATTGGGAATATGGCTACAAAGAAGCGGTAGAATGGTGGAAAACGCACCGTTATCAAGCCGATCGGACCGTAGTGACGGGGTTGGTTGAATATCCCTATATCTTTTTTCTTTTCTATCAGCCATACCCTCCTGAAGAATGGATCCGTGAAAAATCCATTCACAATGTGACATTTGTCCCGACAGGCCAGCCGGTTTCTTCACATTTGCCTAACCGTTCTGTGAGATCATGGCTCTTGGTTCTTCCGGTTGAATTGCCAAACATGATGCCAGAAAAAACTGTATCTACGCCAGCCGGTGATGTGGTATGGAAATGGGTGGCATGGGGGCCGCCGATTGATTCTTCAGACGGTTCTGAGTAGCGTACTCAAACAATACAAATTGCGCAAAGAGGAATACATGGAACTTCAACGTATCGTTCAAGAAATGCGTCCCATTGTTTACGAAGCGGGTAAGATCGCGTTAAACCTTTTTCGTACTATTTCACCCGAACGAAAGC
The DNA here is from genome assembly GCA_964516245.1 of uncultured bacterium. Classification (GTDB taxonomy): domain Bacteria; phylum Hinthialibacterota; class Hinthialibacteria; order Hinthialibacterales; family Hinthialibacteraceae; genus CAZEZQ01. The sequence goes on from CAZEZQ010000105.1 coordinate 4,875, forward strand.
CCGACACCAGCTTTGTTACCGATGCCGACCGTGAAGTGGAACATTTCGTGCGCCGGGAGATTGAAGAGCGCTATCCCGATTATGGCATTTTTGGAGAAGAAGCGGGGCACAATAAGAAACAAAAAGCCGAACGGGTTTGGGCCATTGATCCTATTGATGGTACAGCCCCATTTGTTTATGAATTCCCTATCTGGGCGATTTCTGTTGGGTTGGTAGACAAACAAGGACCGTTAATCGGATTTATTTATTTGCCCGTTTTAGATGAAATGTATTGGGGGTACCGCGGTGGCGGTTCATATTGCAACAATCATCGCATGTGGGTGCACGAACCCATAAAAATGGAAGAAACCACTGCAATTATCGCACCGTCAAGCAATTTAGTGGAGTATACAAAATTTCACTATCCTGGCCGTACTTTCGCTTTTGGTTCGGCAGCCGCTTCGCTTTGTCTTGCGGCCAAAGGCAAAGTGCAAGGCGCATTGATTGATCGAGTACGCCTTTACGACATTGCCGCCGGGGCCTGCCTGGTACAGGAAGCGGGAGGAGTATTGCGCTACCTCAGCGGGAAAAAGGTGAATCTTTGGAAACTTCGGGATGGAAAACTGATGCCCGAATCTTTTTGCGCCGGGCATACAAAAAATGTCGAACAGCTTTGCCGGCATATCCATGAACAAAGCTGATACATCTTCAAATGTGAAGTGATGGCAGACTACTAGCGCCATTGCTATGTACACTGATCCACTCTCCATTACAATGGAGAAAAACATCTTGGAAAGGAAAGTATAATGAGAATCGGATTCATCGCCGCTTTTTTATTGACTTGCGTTTCAGTATTAGCCGTACATTCCGGGATGACGGTGAAAGTTGAAGCGGGCAAAACCGGCCGCCAAGCCACCCCTGTTTTTGTTGAAATCACTTGGCCGGTTGCCAACACCAACACCCAGGCTTGTGTGAGTGCTTCGAATCAAACTCTTCCCGCCCAGGTGGAATTCTTGGAAGACGGAAAAGCAAGAGTGTGGTGGATTGTGGAGAACCTCTCCGCAGGCCAATCCCGCACCTATGAAATTCAGTTGGGAGAATCGTGTTCCGATCAAAATTTCCAATGGACCGCCGATGCCACACACGCCATCGATCTTGCTTTTGATGGCCGGAGTGTTCTTCGTTATATGTATCCCACATATGATCCCAACAATGTCGAGCATACGAAAAAACCCTTTCATCATGTTTTTGCCCCCAGCGGCAAATTCGCGCTGACCAAAGGCGTAGGAGGCAGATTCTCCCATCATCGGGGCATTTTTGTGGGATACAACAAAGTATCTGTAAAGGGCGAATCGTATGATATATGGCATGCCCACAATGGAGAGCATTCTCAGCATCATGAATTTTTGTCTGATACACAGGGCCCGATTGTGGGATCACACACGCTTTTGATTCAATGGAAAGACCGTGAGGGCAATCCGTTTATTGAAGAAACCCGAACATTGCGCGCTTTTCGCCAACCTGACGATCAATGGTTGATCGAAATTGAAACCACGCTCGAAAGCCTGAGCGGTGAAATCGAACTCAATGGTGACCGCCAACATGCCGGTGTCCAATTCCGCGCCGCACAAGAAGTGGCCGAACATGAAAATACGACCCGTTATTTGCGTCCGGAAGAATGGAGCCACCTTCCAAGCGATAAACAAATCAACACAGACGAACATAAAGACCTGCCCTGGAACGCCATTCAAATCGATGTTCAAAATGAAGACTTTACCGTTGCTTATCTTACCGACCCGGCGAATCCAGAAGGCGCCCGTTTTTCTGAACGCCTCTATGGCCGCTTTGGTGAATTTATCCCGTATACGATTGATGAAAACAATCCGCTTCATCTGCGTTACCGCTGGTGGGTTCATGATGGACATGCAGTGAGCCGGGAGGATATTCAGCAGCGATATACCGATTTGGCCAATCCGCCAAAGGTAAAAATTGTGACGATGGATTGATGTTGGTTTTGAGTGAGATTGGATTGGACACAGGATATCAAGGGTTGGTTACGAGGCTATGCATATTGCGCCAGGCGAACGCTTCTTTGGTGGGCTAAAGCCCACCCTACAACTAAAGCCCACCCTACAACTAAAGTTTATCCAACAACCCATCCTATATGCTGAGGAGTTAGAGTGATGAAAAGAAATGTATCTTGTTTTGATTGGTTTGTGTTTTGGTTTATCCTATCTATTTCATGCGTGTATGCGCAGAATGATTTTTCGAATGTTCCTGGAGTGGTGATCGATCATCATCCCGCTTCAACACAAAATTATATTGGCTCGCCCAGCATTGCAGTATTGCCGGATGGCTCTTATGTGGCTACACATGATTTCTTTGGACCCGGGCCCAAAAATGCTCAAACTCGCATCTTTTTGTCTAGCGATAAGGGGAAATCATGGGAAGAAATCGCAGAACTGGACAATCAATTTTGGTCAACCCTTTTTACTCATCGTGGAGATTTGTATCTCATTGGAACCACAGGTAAAAATGGGCATTGCATTATTCGGCAATCGATCGACGGCGGCCGCCATTGGACGACACCCAAAGATGAAACCAGTGGTTTGCTTATCGCTGATGGCCAATACCATTGTGCCCCGCAGCCGCTTGTGGAGCACAATGGACGCCTTTGGCGGGGGATGGAAGATGCAATGGGCCCCAATGGCTGGGGCGAGCATTTTCATTCTTTTATGATGTCTATCCCGATTGATGCCGATCTGCTCCACGCGAAAAATTGGATTTCAAGCGAGCGAATTGGATACAACGGCAATTGGCTGGATGGAGCATTCGGGGGCTTTCTCGAAGGCAACGCTGTGGTGACCCCTGGAGGTGAAGTGGCCAACATCTTACGGGTGGATTACAAACCCCAAGGCGGCAAAGCGGCTATGATTCATATCGGGAATGATGGAAAAAGCGCTTCGTTTGATCCACAAACGGATTTTATCGATTTCCCCGGAGGCAGCAAAAAATTCACCATTCGCAAGGATCCTCGATCTGATTATTATTGGTCGCTTAGCAATTGGGTTCCGTCCCGTCACGAAGGGGATAATCCGAGCCGTACTCGAAACACCGTTGCCTTGATTCGCTCAAAGAATCTTCGTGATTGGGAGATACGCTCGGTGGTGCTTTATCACCCCGATGTTTCTCATCATGCGTTTCAGTATTTGGATTGGTTGTATGAAGGCGAAGATATCATCGCAGTATCGCGTACGGCCTACGATGACGGCCTGGGTGGCGCGCACAACCAACACGACGCCAACTTCATGACATTTCACCGCTTCGAAACGTTTCGTGAATTGGCAATGGAAGATTCTGTGATAGATACGGATCTTCTTATGTTGAAGGTAGAATAATTATGAAATTGCTGCATTGCTCGACTTTTTTGAAAATTTCCTGCAAAATGGATATAAGGGTTTTAATTGTATAATGCTTTGTGTCAATTCTATGGAGGATTATTATGAAGACCATGCTTCAAATTTCATTATCTCTGGTATTTGTATTAGGATTTGTTATGACAGATTTGAATGATAGTTCACAAGCGGCGGAAGGTTTGGTGGCAGTGGCGAAAGAGCCCTTTGGTGAAACCGAAGACGGCCAGAATGTCTCTCTGTATACTTTTGCCAATCAAAATAATGTCACTGTCAAAATTATGACGTATGGCGGGATTGTGACTTCGATTGTTGTTCCCGATAAGGAAGACAATTTTGAAGATATCGCACTTGGTTTCAATTCATTGGATAAATATCTGTCTGGGCACCCATACTTTGGAGCCATTGTCGGTCGTTACGGCAACCGTATTGCTAGTGGCAAATTCACCATTGATGGTGAAGAATATTCGTTGGCGGCAAACAACGGTCCCAACGCCTTGCATGGCGGTGAAGAAGGTTTCGACAAAAAAGTGTGGAACGCCAAAATAATTAAAGATAGCAATCTCCCAGTGTTGGAACTGGCCTATACAAGTGAACACGGTGAAGAAGGATATCCCGGTGAGCTAAAATGCAGGGTGTTGTACAGCCTGAACAACGAGAACGAACTTAAAATTGAATATTTCGCCGAAACCGACCGGGCCACTCCTGTAAATTTGACCAATCATTCTTACTTTAATTTGCATGGGCATGAAAATATGGAAAGCATAGAAGGCCATATGTTGATGCTGAATGCCGCTGCGTTTACGCCTGTGGATGAGACATTGATCCCTACAGGAGAAATACGCCCTGTGACAGGAACCCCCTTCGATTTCACTGAGATGACCCGTATCGGCAAGCGAATCAATGCCGGCAATCAACAAATCGAATACGGCGGCGGGTATGACCACAATTTTGTCTTGAATAAAGAATCCAAAGGCGAGGTGAGTTTTGGTGGCCGTGTTCACGAACCGGATAGTGGCCGTATGCTCGAATTTCACACCACTCAGCCGGGCGTACAGTTTTATACCGGAAATTTCCTTGACGGAACGTTGGAAGGCAAAAAGGGAGTGATTTATAAGAAACGTTACGGTTTTTGCCTTGAGACTCAGCATTTTCCCAATTCTCCCAATCAGCCTGAGTTCCCATCAACCATTCTTAGGCCGAGCGAAACTTATCATCACACCACGATATACACGTTCAAGGTGAAAGAATGAGCTTTTTATACCCTCACTTGATGTCAAAGCATTTTTTATTGAGAATGCATAAGGTTCATGTGTATTTACATCCATGAGGAGAAATCGGCTATGCAAAATGTTACCCGCCGTTCCGCTTTGAAAACCATTGCGTCTGGAGCGCTGGCTTTTTCTATGACACCAAAATCATACAGCCAACAATTGAATCAAGAATATTTTGTGTTTGTCGGGACGTACAGCCCCAGTAACCAAGAAGGCATTCATGTCTACCGTATGGATTCATCCGGCACTCTGCAACGCTTGCATGGAATCTCAGGGGTTGCCAATCCCTCCTTTTTGGCTGTAAGCCCGAATCATCGCAATCTCTATTGCGTCAACGAAACGGGGAACTTTCAAGGCCAAAGAACCGGAGGTGTCAGCGCCTTCTCAATCGATCCCAATACAGGTGAATTGACTTTTCTCAACGAGCAGCCCTCCAAAGGGGCGGGCCCCTGTTATGTATCGGTTGATCAGACTTCCAGTTTTGTGTTGGCTGCCAATTATGGCGGCGGCAGTGTCACCATGCTGCCCATTGCGGAGGATGGCCGTTTGGACCCACCCAGCAGTCACCATCAGCATGAAGGCTCAAGCGTGAATAACAGACGGCAGAATGAGCCTCATGCCCATGCGTTTGTGATTGATCCAACCAACACTTTCGCGTACGCGCCGGATCTGGGGATCGACAAAATCATGATCTACAAACTCAATCACGAAAACAAAAAGTTGGTTCCCAATGATCCCTCATTTGCTGAAGTAAAACCGGGTTCCGGCCCCCGGCATTTTACATTCCATCCCAATAGAAAGTTGGCCTTCGCCATACAAGAACTCAGCAGTGAAATTACATCCTTTGAGTTTGATTCTGAATCGGGCGCATTAACTGAAATTCAAACCTTATCTACATTGCCGGATGATTTTCAGGAGAACAATTCATGTGCCGACATTCACGTAACACCAAATGGCAAGTTTCTGTTTGGTTCTAACCGGGGGCATAATAGCTTGGCGATTTTTTCAATTGAACCCACTACGGGACAATTGACGTTTGCCGGGCATGAATCCACCCGTGGAGAAACACCAAGGAATTTTGGCATTGCTCCCAATGGTGGCTATTTGCTGGCTGCCAATCAAAACACAGATAATATAATTCCTTTTGAACTACGGCAAGAAACGGGTGAATTGATCCCAACAGGCCAGGAACTATCTGTTTCCAAACCGGTATGCATAAACTA
>CAZEZQ010000106.1:0-5118 GCA_964516245.1 uncultured bacterium
TATGTAGTTGCAGGCGAGGACGCCTGCGCTCCAAAAAAGACTTTTTGCCAGATCGTTCTGTCTGCACTAGTTTACAACACAGGCAAGATGCCCGCATTACAATATGGATTTGTTCTTTCATCGCCTCATGTGTGAGTTGAGACCATGGGTTTACGACGGCGTAAACAAGAGTATCCCCCAGATCGAATTTATCTCGCCTGTATCACCAAACCTCACGGACTTAAAGGCGAAGTGAAAATGAAACTCTTTGGCTGCAACCTGTTGTTGATGGAGGAGTTAGAAGAATTTCAAGTGGGGAACAGCGGGAACGTTTTGAAATTGGAATCCATACGCGGTTCCGAGCAAAACCCGATTTTCAAATTTCAGGATGTGGATTCGCGAGAGGCTTCAGAAGCGCTGGTTGGAACAGAACTCTGGATCAAGCCGGAGCTTCTGCCTGATTTGGAAGAAAATGCATTTTATGAATCGGATATTCTTCACGCCCGGGTTGAGACGGTAGAAGGCTTACTATTGGGCCGAGTGGAGCAGATTATTGAAACCGGTGAAAGCGATGTGTTGGTGATACGGGATTCAAGCGGCAATGAAACCCTGTTGCCCGCTATTTTGGATGTTGTCAAAGAAGTGCGGAAAGAAGATGCTGTAATTGTGGTAGAGCCGCTTAAAGAGGAATTTGAAGAAAACAAAGAATGATGGGAGTTTGTCAAAAGTGAAATGGGTGTTGGTGAGTCATAGTATTTATTGTGTTTTCCCTAACCCTCTTCCAGAGGGCGCTGATCTTTACCCACAAGTTTTGTAGAGATATCACCAATTCCCTCCCCAAGATGGGGAGGGTTAGGGTGGGGTTGAGAATGTTTGATCTAAGTATGATCATAGCCTACAACCCCCTCCAACTTGGGGGAGGAGTTACTTTTGGGTGAAAATTAGATTCTTGCTTGTGAATTGTGCGAAAATCTCTTTCAGAATGGTTTTATTTTCAGTGAAATCAGCATTCGGGGCAGACACAGGGGTCTGCCCCTACATTTAGAAAATTCAAATATTTTTGGTTAGCTTTATGCAAGATGATAAGTTGGTTGTCTTTTCTAAGGTTAAATAAGAAATATAGCGATGCGGATCGATATAGTTACTACGTTTGTGGAAATGTTTCAGGGACCGTTTGATGAGAGCATTATCAAACGGGGCCGCAGCGCGGGTTTGCTGGATATTCGCTTGCGGAATTTGCGGGATTGGACGGTGGACCGGCATCACAAAACCGATGACGAGCAATATGGAGGAGGGGACGGCATGGTGATGCTAGCGAAACCGATTCTGGACGCCGTTGCGGAGATTCGCGAAGAAACGGAGGCGGACAGCCATATCATTGCCACCACCCCACAAGGGAGATTGTTTCGACAAGAAATTGCGGAAGAACTCTCAGAAAAAGAGCATTTGATTGTTATCTGTGGGCATTATAAAGGAATCGACCAGCGTGTGTTTGACATTTTGCAGCCGGATGAAATTTCGATCGGCGATTATGTACTCACTGGGGGTGAATTGCCCGCGATGGTGATCGTGGATGCTGTGGTGCGTTTGATTCCAGGCGTTGTGGGTTCGGCAGGTTCAGTCGAAGAAGATTCATTTACCAGTGGTTTGTTGGATTGTCCGCGGTATACCCGTCCCAGAGAAATGTATGGTTTAAGCGCACCAGAGGTATTGCTGGGTGGAAACCACCAGGAAATCGAAAAATGGCGTAAAGAAAAATCGCTTGAAAGAACGGCTCAAAGGCGGCCTGATTTGTATAAAAAATATCTAGAACGAAAAAATGGAGAAGGCCGTTGAGCGGGAACCTTTTTGTGGCATTGTTGCATCATCCCGTTTACAAAAAGAACGGTGAGATCATCACGACGTCGATTACGCCGATGGATTTGCATGATATTGCCCGGTCATGCGTCACGTTTGGCGTGCAGCAATATTTCGTGGTGAACCCACTGCCCACGATGAAGCATTTGGCCAACCGGATCTCAGAATTTTGGCGTAGTGATTATGGGAGCAATTACAACCGTACCCGGACGGATGCTTTCTCGATTATGACGGTAGCCGATCATTTGGAAGATTGTTTGGTTGATATTGAAAAGCGAACCGGCCAAAAAGCCCGGTTGGTTGCGACATCGGCGAAACACCTGGAAGGGTCTATCACTTTTCAATCGTTTCGAGAGCGGTTATATTCTGATCGCTCTCCTTATTTGATTCTATTAGGAACCGGATACGGGATTATCCAAGAACTGATAAACCGGTGTGATTATTTATTGGAACCGATTGAAGGGGTAGGGGACTACAATCACCTTTCCGTTCGAAGCGCCGCAGCAATCATGCTCGATAGGCTTTGCGGAAATCGAAAATGCGGCTAGAATATTATCCTTTGTTTTGGCACGAAGTTGATGGAGGCAAATCATGGAACATCCGGCTCTAAAAGCGTTTGAACAACAACAAATGCGAAAAGAATTTCCCCGCTTTCAACCGGGAGACACGGTGAAGGTGAATACCAAGGTGGTTGAAGGGGAAAAAGAGCGAATTCAGGTATTTGAAGGTGTTGTTATCTCTCGAAACGGATCAGGATTCGGAGAGACATTTAAGGTACGCAAGGTATCGTATGGCGTGGGAGTGGAACGAACTTTTCCTATTCATTCTCCCCGAATTGACAGTATTGAAGTGGTTCGGCGAGGCCATGTACGGCGGGCCAAACTGTATTATTTGCGGCAGCGAGTCGGCAAAGGAACCCGCATCAAGGCCCGCAAGAAAAAGATGAAAGAAAAATATTTGATCGAACGTCCGGTGGATGAGACACTGCTAAAACAAGTTGAAGTACCTGAAGTGGAACCGGGAACACCGGATGCCGAATCGCCCGAAGTTTTAGAAGCCCAAGCAGCATTGGAGCAAGAAGAAACGAAAGAAAAAGAAACTTCAGAAAATTAAGATTTGTTTTTTAAAACGTTCTTGCAAAGTAACCATTTAGCCATCTGAAAACATTTTAATTTTGCCCTTACAGGACTAGGGTTTTGTGTTTCTTTTTTCCAGGGGCGATTGCCCCTGGCTATCATATGGCGCCCCCGTTGGGGCTGGAAATTTTTTTTATTCGGCTAAATGGATGCCTTGCAAAACTGCAGAGGGGATTCTCTCTGCAGTTTTTTTATGAATTGACAGAATGAACTTTTGTTTAACTTTCCAAACCGACTTCTTGAAGAACTTCTTGGACGGTCGAAAAAGTATAAGGTTTTTGCAGTAAAGAATTTACTTGATATTCATTTAAATCATTCTTAGTAAACGTATCTCCAAAACCCGTGGATAAAATAATCGGAATGTAAGACGACTGCCGGATATGCCATATGCATTCTAATCCGTTCATCTTAGGCATGTTGTAATCTAAGATCATGACTGAAAGTTCATTTTTGTACTCTTGAAATTTTTCAAGTGCTTCCACTCCATTCTTTGCCTGAATCACATCATACCCCAATCGTTCCAGTATTGCAGTAATAACCTGGGAGACTATTTCTTCGTCTTCTGCTAATAGAATTGTTTTACTGTCCATTTTTACCTCTTATGTAGAGCCAGTGTAAACATAAACTTGCTAGAATAATATTTTTATTGTTTAATAGAATTTACTAATATATTCTTAAAAGTGATAAAGAAACAATTAGCATCAAAAAATTTAAAAGTAAAGAGAGATAATGATTTTGTCGAGGAAATAAACAAGTCTTATAGAATTTAATTTTTAATTTCTTTTTTTGAATAGACTAAACCAAAGTGGATGCGATACCGTTATAGGGGGTGAGTTGTTTACAGATTGCCGCGAAAGGGATGCATGATGCGTTCAGAAACGGAATTGATAGCAGGAATTCGCCGGCAAGAATCGGGGATATTCGAAGAATTTGTTCGCCGGTATCAACGGCAGGTGTTTTTCACGTCGCTGCGGCTAGTTGGAGAACATGATGATGCCCTGGATATCGCGCAGGAAGTGTTTTTGAAAATGTGGCGTTTCGCTCCCAAATTAAAAAAAGAAGTTCAGTTGGGGCGCTGGGTCTACCGGGTAACCGTCAATACCTGTATTGACCGGTTGCGGCAGAGAACACGAATTGAAAACAAATTTGTCCCCAATAATTTGATTCTTTTGAATGTGGCCGAAAAGGGGATGGGTCCACGTGAACACGCGCGCATGGCGGAAGAACTTCAAGTGGTGAAAAACGCATTGACCCAGCTTACGGAAAAGCAACGATCGGTATTTGTCTTGCGCCATTTTCAAAATCAAAAGCTGGTGGAAATTTCGGAAATATTGGATATGCCGTTGGGTACAGTGAAAGCCACCTTGCATCAAGCGCTTTATAAATTGCGCGGACTTTTGGGAACAGAAACGAATCGTGAATTGGATGTGAATGATCAATCTGGATAAGGCCGGATGTGAGACAAGGCAATCGAAATGAAATATCAACGCAAATATAACAATAAATCCTGGGATATCAATAAATATTGGCCTGAATATCTCTACCGCGAGTTGGACGAGCCGGAGTGCGCCCAGTTTGCGCATTATTTGCACAATTCGCCTGAGGGCAAACGGGAAGAAGAACAATGGCGCGAGATGTTATCACGGTTGGACGCTATGGCGGTTCACGACCGGTCGACAGAGGTTCCACCGGAACTGGTGTTTCGGGTCAAGCGGCAGGTTCGGTTGTATGAGGGGTGGGCCGAACAAACCCACACTCGTGTCCGCCGTTGGTTGATGGGGACTGCGGCGGCATGCATGATAGCCGCATTGGCCGGTTTGTTTGTGTATCAACAAGGTCCCGGCTGGTTGTCTCAATCGCAGATGTACCAAAGTTGGAAATCGCAAGCCCTCTCGATGTTCTACAGTGAAAAAACCATAGAATTGTATCAGTCGGAAGGCATGCTGGGGGAGTCGAAAGATGAGAATCATGAAATCGTGATCAATCCGAATGAAACAGCCACCGAAGATTCCACAAACGAAGATTCTGCATCGTAACAACATTATCAGAAAGATTCTTGAAAGGCGAAGCGGCAAAAAGTCCGATCTAATATTAGCCAATCAATATATGACGATCCGGCAAAAAGTTATTTTTGGAGCGCAGGCGT
>CAZEZQ010000106.1:5128-10736 GCA_964516245.1 uncultured bacterium
AATTACATATAGCGCAGGCGTCCTCGCCTGCAATTACATATAGCGCAGGCGGGACGCCTGCACTCCAAGATGTGGTACATCAAAATGCTGGATTTTACTTTTTGCCGAAGCGTCTTGAAAGGCGTTTTTCAAAATCCGATGGAAATCGAAGGCTAGAGGTGTGTCATGAACAGACGAAGGAGAGGATTTACGTTAATCGAATTGGCAACCGTATTGAGTATCATCGGGATCCTGGCGGCGATTGCGGTGCCGAATTTTCTCAATGCCCAAATCCGGGCGAAAGTAGGCCGGTCGTATGCTGAACAGGAACTGATTGTTTGGGCCTTGGAATCGTATTTTGTGGATTATGATGTGTATCCCCAAAACCAGATCGTGGGTGTGCCCAGTGTTTCCGATTTGACGCCGCTGAGCACACCGGTTCCCTATCTCTCCCAAATTCCAACCGATATGTTTATCGCTCCCGATAAATATATGCGGAAACAATGGGTGGAAGAAAACCGTGATGGGAACCCATTCTATTTGTATGTAAATTATTTGCAGGTGAATGGAGAGCGAATGGCGCTGGCTTCTTATGGCAAGAATGGCAGCGCCAATTATACGGTGTATGGATTGGGCCCCCGGTATCAGCCAGAACTGAATCCACTCGAGCCGGATGAGTTTACTCCCTATGACCCCAGCAATGGAACCGTGTCAGTTGGTTGTATCCGAACCTTCGGACCGTAAGGAGGCGATCATGTCAAAATACAAATGGGACAATTTGATATTGTTTTTTGAGCAGTTGAGTTCGGCGACGGCGCTGCAATTGCCGGTGGATCAAACCGTGCGAACTATGAGCCGGGAGTCGCTGGATAGCGAATGGCGGGCTGCGCAAGACGGGGTGGCCGAATTGGTGCAATTGGGTTCGCCGTTGTCGGATGCGATGGAAAATTATTCAGCGTATTTTCCTTCGATGGCGCAGCGGTTGGTACGCGCGGGTGAACAAGGGGATGTGCTGCCAAGCATGCTTTCGTCGATCAGTGGTTATTTACAAAGCGTGCGGGAAATTCAACAGGATCTCAGGCGTGTGTTGGTGTATCCATTTTTTGTGTGGACGCTGCTGCTGGTAAATTTCATGATTTTGTTTACGTATGTCGCTCCCAAAAATTTTGAAATGTTTGAATCGATGGGAGCAAAACTTCCGGTGATGACAGATTGGTATTACACATACGGTCCGGCTTTGTTTTTGTTGGGGACCGCTTTGGTTTTCTTTTTGGCATGGCTCATTGTTGGAAAGATAACCAGTGATGTAGAGGGCCATTCTAAAGCCAATACCTATGTGGCCCGTTTCACCACGGCGATCCCCCTGCTGGGCACATTGCAGCGCCATGCGCGAACGGCGCATGTGTGTGAGATATTGGGTGTTTTGGTAAAGGGGGGGAATTCCATGCGTGAAGCGATCGGGATTGCCAAAGAGGCGATCAGCAGTCCTGGATTGATCGGCGCTCTGGAGGATGTGGAAGCCGCGATTGTGACGGAAGATGTTGTCACTTCCAAACCGCGCAAGACCCTGGTTCCCCACACAACGCTATGGATGATGAGTGAGACGGAAAATACGGAAAGACTTGGGGATGGATTGCTTTCGTTAGCGTCGATGCACCGGCGGCAAATGAACGTGCAAACCCGTATGGTCAATGATATATTGGAGCCTTTTTTGCTGATTGTTGTGGCAATTTTTGGCGGGATTGGCTTGGTGGCCATGTATGGTCCGCTTATGAATATGGCTTCAGTGTTGTTCCAAATCCGTATGTGAGAATGAAAGGCGAGATCCATGAACCGCATTGGCAGGCTTAAACAGGTTATTGTGAATATAAGCGTGACGGATTTTTTGATATTCGGCATTTTGTTAGGATTTGTGATTCTCTGTTCTTTGTTGGCGTTTGTCTTAGTAAATATGGGCCAGGGTGTTAATTTTTCGGCGATTACTGGGGCGACTGTGTCAGCATTTGCAGTGTTGACGGTTCTATTGATTGCCATCTTTATACGCCATATTCGGGATATGACATTTTTTTACCGTTTGGTTGCTTTTTTCATTTTTTTGATGATTTGTTTGGGCCTCTTCGTTGCGCAGTGGTGGCAGGGACCTATAAGCCAGCCAGGAATGGGTGAGTCAATTCCCTATTTTTTTACACCGGCAGTCATATTGGCTTGTATAACAATGGCCGTATTTGTGATTGCTGATTTGCCTTCCATCATCTTTTGGGAAATGTTTTTTTTGATTGTGGCGGCAGTATTTTCAAGCGTAATTTACCCAAAAGGATTGCAGTTTCTATTTGGTTCGACTATTGGCTATCTAATATTAGCCGCTCTAATATTCGGATTGGCATTTTTCCCCCGAAAATTGCAGTTAAAACAATATTTTTGGCCGCGCAGCGCATTGATGACCTATGTTCCCGAAAAGAAAGATGAGAAGGGTTTTACACTCATTGAATTGTTGATCGTGATTGCGATTTTGGGGATATTGTCGACAGGATTGTTTCACATTTGGGGATATTGCATCTTGGCGCAGAAGGAGATGGAAGAGCGCATCCGGATTGAGAAGATCATGAATTCAGAAATGAATTTCATATTGTCTGAAGATATCCCCTTGCAAGTTTCTGAAGAATCGCAGCCCCTGCCGGTAAGTCTGGAAGAGCTCGATGCGCCTGCGGGCTTGAATGGGATGTATCGGGTGGAAGAGAGCCGGCATGAAGGCATGCTGGAAGTGGTGTTGCAATTTACATGGGAAAAGCAGGGGCAGGTGAGCCGGAATTTTAGGTTGACCGCTCTCTCTCCAAGTTTAGGAGGAAATACACCATGAAGCCTTTCAATTCTGCTTTCACGTTGATCGAATTGGTGATTGTGGTGTTTATCATCACTATACTTACCGGAGTCGGTTCAAAACTGTGGTATGGCATGGAAAAAATGGAAAAAGCTTCTTCCATTCGGGCTACAGCAATGATTCGCGCCAATGATGCAATCAATGTAATTCAACGCGATATTCGCCAGGCATGGCGTGTGGAAGTTCCCAGCGAAGATGAATTGGTTATCCATCAGTTGCAGGCCGATGGATTCGATAGGCAAATCAGGTATTTTTTTGACAACGAAGAATTGATTCGAGAAGTGCGGAATGATGAAGTAACACTCGAGCAAAAGACGGCGGAATTATCACCTGAAAATCTACAGTTTGCTTATCAAAATCCGGGAGTTTTGCGTATCGAGATTCAATTGCCGTCGAAAGAAAGACCTTTGTATCAACGGGGTGGGAAATTGGTTTCGTTATTGAAGATAGAAGGAGTTTCACCATGAACAAAAGCAAACAGGAGGGATTTGTATCTCTATCGGCATTGATGTGGTTCATGGTGGTGGCGTTGATTTTGGTGACAGTGCAAACCACTCGAACCTCTTTCATGGCTCGCGAGGTAAGCCGGAAGTATCTGGACAACCAAGCGGCGTGGCTGGCGGAATCGGCTGTGGAACTTGCGATGTTTCAAATGAAAATGAATCCTGATTCGTATGAAGCGGAGAAACTATTTACGCGTGAAATTGCTCCAATTTATATTGGTGAAGATCCATTAGTCATTCAGGAGGAAGCGATTGAGGTTCGGGGTGATGAAATCGAGAACAGGGATGAAGAAGTTGAAATTCAGGATGAAGAATATCGAGACTCACGCATCATAACGGTTGAGTTTGGTTATGAAATTAAGAAGATTAAACCTGAGAACCTGCCTGAGATTGCGAAGAGTGGAAATTCGCCCGCACAAATTCGTGGGATGGCGCGTTTTCCTTACCGGGATTATAAGATAGAAAAACGGGTGTTGAAGTTGTGTTGGAAAGACAAAAATGGCCGGTGGAAAACGGTTCCGATGGCGCAGTAGAAGAGTGGGAAAATCATTCCGCGCATGGAAATTCCTACCGCATCCGGAAAATCCTACCAGAAATCATATCAAATGAACCAAATCTTCTAAGATTATGGTGGTCCAAGCTGTTTTAATCTATTGAAAATGTATGGCTTAAGAAGGATTGTAGGATGATTGGAAATTGGTATGAGGGTTGCTTGAATTAGAATTTGTCTATTTTGCTATGTTATAATGAACAAAACGATTGGGTTGTTAGGAGATGGACAAATGGTTGATCCATTTATTGATCCACTAGACACAGCACCGGTTACTTCGAACAAGAGTTTGTATTCAAGCCCGCGCCGGGTTCTCCCATCGAGGCAGGAGCAAAGTCAGCGTTTGTTTCATGAAATCTTGCGAAATCAAGTGAAACAAGAGCCGACACCAATCATGATGCCCGATGCTTTGGAACCTCCCCAGCTGAGACCGAACAGTGTTCAGTCAAAGGCAAATCCTTCATTGGAGACGGAGAAATCGAAAGAGCAATCGGCATCAAATTACGATCCACTTCATGGAAAAGCCGCGCCAACTCCATTGCCAGAATTGAGAAACAATCCCATACAACAACCGCTTCGCGAAGAAGACCTGAAAGACAATCTGAAAAATCATATTAATAATAAAAGCTCTTCGGTTCCACTTGATATAAAAGATGCAAATGAGGAAGAACCTCAAACAGAGACAGCCGGTACAGGCAGCGAAGATTTTTCGATTCAATCAACTGAGAAATCTGGTTCATCCAAAGATAATGATGTAGAGGATAATTATCAAACTGAGCAAGTGGTTCAACCGGGAGATACGCTATCGGGAATTGTCGCTTCAGCCTTGCGGGAGAAGGGGGCCGATTTCAGGACCTCGGATATCTATCGTTTGGTCAATGTAGTGGCGGAAGAAAACGGGATACGAAATCCAGATGTGATTTATGCGGGCAGCAAGATTGATCTTTCAGCGGTATATTCGGATAATCCCATCGCCACTGGAGAAGCGAAACAAACCGCGTTTCTCGGGGACGCACGGGCTCCCGCAAACGGGCGAATTACTTCGGAGTTTGGAATGAGGATGCACCCCGTGCACAATGAGCAACGCTTTCATAAAGGTCTCGATATCGCGATGGATGAAGGCACTCCGGTGCATTCGTTCAAAGCCGGGGTGGTACGATTTGCGGGAGAAATGGGGGGATACGGGAAATTGGTTGAAGTGGAACACGCCGATGGCTCACGAAGCCGATACGGCCATCTTTCTCAAGTGAATGTTCAAGAAGGTGAAACGGTGGATATGAATAAGCCCATTGGCTTATCGGGGAACACTGGAATATCCACCGGGCCGCATTTGCATTTTGAAGTGTCGCAAAACGGCCAAGCGATCGATCCATTAACCTTATTGCCTGTGGAAATGATTGAAGCGAAAGCGGAAGTGGATGGGACCCGGATGGCCCGAGGGGAATTGCGTCAGGCAAATGTGTGATGGTTTGTAAGCGTTTCAGAAGCATAAGAGAGACACGCTTGTATATCTTCATAGGTCAAGTGGCCGTATTCTTCAAGAACCTCGTCAATTGTCCACCTTAGAGCCAATAGATTGATAACAAATTCAACAGAAATTCGCGTTCCCTTAATTACGGGTTTTCCGACCAATATTGATTCATGACGAACAGGCAAAAAGTCTGATCCATAAAACGGCCACACAATATATAGTTACGT
>CAZEZQ010000107.1:0-10728 GCA_964516245.1 uncultured bacterium
GAAGTGAATACCAATGAGATTCTTGCAGAAATTGTACGCATTATGGAAACAATTGGCATCCCATTAGGGGTACCTGCGACAGAATACCTCGCTCGTTTTCCGTATCTGGCTTGGTCACCTGAATTGTATGAGACTGCATTGGCTATCTTTTATCACTACAAAGCGCGACAGGATAACACACAAACTAAGTTACTTAATCAATCTGAAGCTACTAATGGAGTTAGTGAAGGTTTATTACTTAATCCATATGCTCAAAATGAATATGAAGGTATGTATAAATCATCAGTCAATCGTTATGAAAATGAATGTCCACCCAATATGGTTGAACATTATCGCCGTGAATTAAAAGATATTCCATGTCTTAAAAGATATTTTGAATGAGTAGGATTTTATTCAATTTGAGTGTAAGCAGGAATGGAAAAAGGACTGGCATCCTTTTGGAATTTATATCCATATTTCTGGCAGAATTCAATTAACGCTCTAGTTTCTCCTCCTTGTATCTTTTCATCAATGCATATTATGCCGCCCGGTGTCATGTAGTTCAAAAGAGCTTCCATACCTTTCATCGCTGGGAGGTAAGCATTGCAATCCACATACACCAAAGCGGCTCGAAAATTGGGTTTGCTATCAACGAACGCCGGAACGGTTTCTTTTATGTCTCCTTGATATAACGTACAAAGTTTTTCAAAATTACAATTTTTTATTCGCTGATTCACCCATTCTAGAGTGTTGCATTTCCAATCGTCCGGAACAAGATGGGGATCAAGTTGAACGTCTTCGTCTGTATAACCTTCAAATGTGTCAAAACCAAAATATTTCCGAACTGCATCATCGCCGTTTAATTGAATCAAGGTAGAAAAAATAATGGCATTGCGCCCTCTTGCCACTCCCAATTCTACAATATGACCCGGAACATTCTGAATTTTTTGATAGATACGATCCAACCAGAGAATATAGCGAAATTCTTGTTTGTCTAAATAGCCATCTTTTTCACGAACCTGATGGCGGATGGATAAATCTCTTGCTTTTGAAATTCTTCTATAATAATCACTTGCGGTTTTGTAATCATTATTCTTATATGCTAAATCTGCTAAAACGTTTAAAGCTTCCGGTATATTTGGTTTTAATGCAATGGCTTTTTGAGCTTCACTTTGAGCCAATTCAAAATTATTTTCCTGATAAGCGGCAAGTGCCAAATTTGCATGGCAAAAAGGATTTTCGGGAAACCGGTTTGATATCTCCTTCAAAATGGGAAACGCTTCATTTGAATTTCCCATAAATAGATATGCGGTTCCTTTGCCAAAAAGTGATTCTGCATGATTTGGATTGCTGGAAAGAATTTGATTATAAACTTGCAGCGCGTGTTGTGGTTGTTTGTTATTGAGATAACCTGCGGCTAATTTTAAGGCTTGGTCAATCGTCAATTGGTTCATATTGTCTACCTACAAGTTTTTCTAACAAACCGGCAAAAGACTGGTCCAAAAAACGGCCACTCTATATATAGTAACGCAGTTTTCCGACCTGTACTGTATGTTGTTGGCAGGCGAGGACACCCACCTAGGCGTGTCTATGACCTGCGCTCCAAAAAAGGCTTTTTGCCGAATCGCCTTTTCTAGAAGTATTTTTTATATTTGAATTTATCACTCCACATCCTCCATAGAAATCAGCGTATATTGTTTCATGGAATGTTTGGCTTGTTTGCCTACGATGGTTTTGTATTCGCTTGGGGGTAAGCCGGGGGTTCTGGTGCGTAGAAAGTTGAGGCTTTCTAGGGCGATTTGCTCCCCTGGTTTGATGTCTTTTTTGGCGACAATGCTTTTTTTTTGGAAGCGGCGGTATTGGTGGTCTTTTTCGTTTAGGGGGAGCATGCGGGGTTCGCCCAGGGCTTGTTCGGCGAGGCGGATTCTTTGGACGTATTCTCTGAATTCATTGGGTTCGAGAGCCGCTTGATAATCTGTGCCTTTTTCAGAGCGGTTTAGGGTGATGTGTTTTTCGAGCATTTGGATGCCCATGCCCAGGGCGATGAGGTCTATATAGCGGCTGAAGGGGTTGGCGGCGTCGGTGTGGTCTTGATAGCCGACCGGGCATGGGAAGGCCTGTTTCAATGTTTGTATTCGCCTGATTCGGGCTTGGGAGAGTTCGGTGGGGAAGTTTTGGATGCCATGCATGAGCACAATCTTGTTCCCACCATAGTTTAACGATGTATCCAAGGCTTGCGCGATTTCTTCGAAGGTGGAAGCGCCTGTTCCGATGGTGTAGGGGATGCCAGATTCGGCGGCGGCTTGCAGCAAAAAGGGGTTGGATAGATCGGCGGAGTTCAGTTTGATGCCATCCACCTGGAACTCGATGGCCAGCCGGGCGCTGGGGAGATCGTAGGCGCAAGCGAACACATCCATCCCGCTTTGCCGGGCGCGCTGGTAAATTTCATTCCATTCGTTGGGGGTGAATTCGATTTTCAACAGCAGCTCATAGGCATCGTGACCGGGGGTCACCATATCGTGGACCGAGAAGAACTGCAGTTGGATGGCATCAGCCTGGGCCTCGGCAGCCGCATCGATCAAGGCCTTGGCTTTGCCCAGATCGCCATCATGGGCGCAGGCCATTTCGGCGATGATGTACACCGGTTCGTGGGGGCCGATGCAGCGATTGTTTAGCGTAAACCTCGGTGAGAGGGTGTTTGATGGCATGGTGTTTCCTTCGAGATAGTAGTTCATAACAGTTGAAATTGGGGGTTCTAATGGACCTAATGGCTGCCCCCAGTTGGTGCTCGACAATACCTCATATTCAAGTGTTATACAGTACTAGATCCATCCAAATTCTTGAATTAATTCTTGTAATACTTTTATTTGCGTTTCATCTGGCTGCTGCATGGGGGAGCGTTCGGTGGCGGGCATTAGGTTCATGAGGGATAGAATCGCTTTCATTGAAGTGTGCCAGCCGATGCCGCCGACTTTGGCGAACAGGGGGTATTCATAGCGCATCATGATTTCGCAAGCGCGGTCGAAATTTTTCTGCACCATGGCGGTGTAAAATTCTTCTTCGAGTGGTGGTTTGAAGCTCCCCACTCCCCCCAAATAGGAGTTGATGTTGAACAAAAATGCCGACATGAAGGTTTTCATGGCTCCCCCGGCCACGCAGATGTTCATCGAATCGCCGACATTTACCCCAAGTTGAAAGCGATGCCCGGGGTTAAAATGTTCTTCTTTCATGCCGATGATGTTATCGATTTTCGCCAGCCTTTTGCATAAATCCACCGAATATAAGCTCACGCCTTCGCCGAGGCCGTTTCGCATGGGCATGGCGTGGATCATGATGGCGATATTGGTGTGTTCGGCCACTTGTTCGTAAAAGGCATATACTCGGCCGTCACCGTAATAGCGTTCGGGGTATAGAATCAAGACAATATCGGCGCCGTACTCTTCAACCCGCTTGATGAAATCGACCATGCTGCGGGTGGAGCCGGTCATTGGCGTAGCGGCGATGGATATCGACTTGCCCTGGTTGGCTTCCAAAAAGGCTTGATTGAGTTGCAGAATTTCATCGCGTTCCAACAAATGATAGCGGCTGGTGCCCGCCGTCATCATCATGCAGCGCACGTGATGGGAATTCAAATATTCGACATACCGGCGAAGCGCATCCAAATCTAGAGACTCGTCTTCTTGAAACGCCGGCAAGAGAGGGTATACCGGGCCGGTGATTTTTTTTTGCAATGTGTGATATTTGTTTTGTGCCATGATTTTCTTTTCGGCAATTTATGTGGGTTGGTTTAAGATTTTTGTTTTGTATACATGCTCTGCGTATTCAAAATCCACCTCATCGTCGATGTCAATGGATCGCAGGCGCGGCATTTTGTAGAGCCGAACCGCGCCGCGGAAAAAGTTTTTGTGCTTTTGAAACGATGTCCACCAGCTGATGTAAAACGCCCCGTTGGGGCGGTAACAGATGGCTTGATCCTGCGAGCGGGTGTTGCCGGTCAACAGGCCGCAGGGCTCGAACAAACCGGTAAGCAAGCCGGTTTCAGGATCTTCAAGCACGCTTAACTGAGGGGGGAACTCGAAGGTGGTTACGCTGACTACGGAATCGACCTCGGGGATCAATAGTTCCAGCCCACTTTGAATATCTTCAGCCGTGCGGAAAGGGCAGGTGGGCAATAGAAGAGTGACTGCGCCATAGCGGCCGCGCAGATCGTCCCGTTCGACATAATGCTGCACTAGATCCCACACCTTGGTGGTATCTGCCGCAAGTTCTGGCTTGCGGGAATGGGCTTCGACTTCGGGATAGGTTCTGGCTATGGAGAGGATTTCTTCATCATCAGAAGATACGGCGATGGTTTCAAAGCAATTCGAAGCTATGGCGGCTTTGATGGTGTAAGAGATTAGCGGTTTCCCCAAAAGTGGGAGCAGGTTTTTTCGCGGGAGCCTTTTTGAACCGCCTCGCGCTGGAATGATGGCCAGGATGCGTTTGTTATCTTGCACAATGTACCTTTTTGCCGCTCTCGACAAATTGAACGACTTTTTCGCTTACAAAATCGATATCTTCATCACGCATAAACGGATAAATGGGCAAATTGAGAACTTGGGATGTAAATTCTTCCGCCACCGGGCAATCTAACTTGCGATAGGGGAGCTGTTGTGAAGCATAGAGGAACTGTTGATAAATTGGCATGGGGAAGGCAATGCGGGTATCGACGCCATTTTCTTTTAGAGAGTGAGCCAATTCATCGCGCTGATCGACCAGGATGGGATAGAAGAAGTTGGCATTCACGGTGCATTCGTCGCGTTCTTTCATGACTTGAATCGACTCGCAGCCGGCAAAATTCTGATTGTATCGTTCAGCCACCCGTTTCCGGTCTTGCAGCACTGTGTTCAGTTTTTGAATCTGCGCCAGACCGATTGCCGCGTTTAAGTCTGTCATGCGGGCATTGGTGCCTAAATAATGATGGATGTATTTATCGGTTTCGCCCTGATTGACGCGTGAACGCAGTTCGTTGGCGACCGTTTCATCGTGAGTGGTGATCATGCCGCCTTCGACCGTGGTGATGACTTTGGCCATGTGAAAGCTCCATGTGGCGATATATGATTCTTCACCCACCGGTTTGCCGTTGTCGATGCCCCCGAATGATTGGGCGGCATCGTGAATCAAGTGAATGTTGTGTTCTTTGGAGAGCAACCTAAGTTGGGAGGCATAGGCCGGGTTTCCCCCATAGTCGATGTAGATCATGGCGCGGGTTCGGGGAGAGATGGCGTCGGCAATTTTGTTGGGGTTTAGATTGTAGGTTTCGGGCTCGATATCGACAAACACCGGCACGGCTTGTTGATAGGAGACGGCCGTGGCTGTGGCCATGTAGGTCATTGCGGGAACAATGACCTCGTCGCCGGGTGATATCCCCAAGGTTTTCATCGCCAGGTCAAGCGCTACTGTGCCGTTGCTGACGGCTACAGCGTAGGGCACGTTTAACCATCGGGCAATTTCTTCTTCAAATTGTCTTACTTTCGGCCCGCTGCTCAACCAATTGGATTGAAAACAGTGTAACACATTTTGAATTTCTTCATTGCCGATGACAGGTTGGGTCCAAGGTATTTTTTTCATGAAACACTACACCGATTTAAGTATTTTCGTATTCAGAAATATTGGTTTTGCAAGATTTTTTTAGAATAAAGTATAACAGCGTGTTTTTTTGTAACCATTTAGCCATCTGAAAACATTTTTATTTCGCCCTTACAGGGCTAGGGGTTTTGTGTTTCTTTTTTCCAGGGGCGATTGCCCCTGGCTATCATATAGCGCCCCCGTTGGGGCTGGAAAATTTTTTTATTCGGCTAAATGGATACGTTTTTCTTGTATTATCCTATGAAACTCCTTGATGTAAGTTCTGAGATTCTAATTGCTTATGCATACGCTTCGTTGGTGGGCTGAAGCCCACCCTACATTTTGTGTTTTTTGTTGATATAGCTTGCTGGGACGGGTGGGTTGCTCGGCAGGAGCCTCGCCATCCTGGGAAACTTTCTTACGGCTCGGCGGGAGCCTCGCCCTCCCGCTTAAGTGAATTACATTGGATTCTTGTCCATCATTTATTCTTAATTCGAAATATCGCAGAGGCGATTTCATTGACACTAGTTAACATCATCTACCATAGTACACAAGGCCATACCGAACGATTGGCCAATGCCGTGGCTGAGGGTGCGCAAACCGTACCGGGTGTATCCACCAAGGTGATTCGTGTGATAGAAGCCGAACCGCATCATGTCACTGAATGCCAGGGGATGGTTCTCGGAAGCCCCACTCACATGGGCAATGTCAGCGCTCCCATGAAAACCTTTATGGATGAGATTATCAGCCCGATATGGATTAATGGAGGCATCCCTGGCACAGTCGGGGCCGCCTTCACCAGCAGCGGCAGCATTCACGGCGACAAAGAATTCGCCATTCTTGCCATGTTGATCACCATGACCCAGCTGGGCATGACCCTGGTCAGCCTGCCGCCAACCGGTATCAAAGAAAACAAAAAATTAGGTTACTCGCGTGGTGTGGGCACCAGTGTGCTTGGAAGCCACGCCAGCATGATGCCCAAAGAAGATTTGGTTTGCGCACAGCAGTTGGGGATACGTGTTGCTGAAGTGGCGAAAAAGTTGCATGCATAAGAAAGAGATGGAAGATTTAGAATTCTTGTATCACTTCTCATCCTTATTCCCTTAACACGGAAAGTTTTTTTCGAAACAAAGACTAATTTATTTGCTCTCAGGCTTCCAATACACAAAAAGATTTTGCTGAATCGATACTAAAAACGTTGATTCATGATGACTCCATCAAATATTGTCATTGGGGATTTTTGAATTGATTAATTGTATTCGAATACACACTTATTTGTGGTATCATATATAATAAGATTAAATGAGGTACATTTATACAATCTAAAATTAGAAATTTGAGGATTTTTTATGAATTTAAAACCTCTTCAAGAATCAAATGATATAAAAAAAACTCAAGCGATAGATGTTCATTCTGATTGGAATGTTCAAACCAACCATTATTTCTCTAAATTGCTCTCGAGATATCCAACAAAAAAAATAACTCTCGAAGAAGCTCGTGAATTGCTGAATTCAAGACTCGGAGATCAAGAATTGTCGGAGATCGTACGACAAATTCGCGCTGAGCAATAAAATGGCTTCTTTTTATATAGATACATCTGCTCTTGTGAAACGATACCGTAGTGAAAATGGCTCTTGTACTATCGATGCTCTTTATTCAAGAGTCAACAAAACTGGCGAAAGAATATTAACTTCATATTTATCTGTTTTAGAATTTTCTTCAACCATAATGCGTTTACAACGCCAAAAAGTTATACATTTCAATGAAGCAATGAGTCTGATGGATTTGTTTCAACGTGAGAGTGAAGTGAATGTAGGCTATTGGCCCGTAAGCCACCCACTATTGAACGAAGCATTGAGAATGGTTCTTGATCATCCTATAAGAACTCCAGATGCGATCCAACTAGCAAGCGCAAAGGAAGCCTTTGATTTTTTAAAACCGACTCAAAAAAACTTCTATTTTATTGCCGACGATAAATCTCTCTGCAATGTGGCCGAAGAAGAGGGTTTAACAGTGATTCGACCAAGAGATGAAAATGCAATGACATTAATTCACTCAATCAACTCTTAGTTTTTCCAATTAGCCACAAAACTGTTTTCAGTATCGCCTAACCACTCGGATTCGATTAATTTGCTCATACCGTACATCGGGGATATCGATTTCCACTACCCTTCCCCCGCGTCCCTCAGGTGTGGTGGGTGGCAGCCGGTGCACAAGGAAATCTTTGGTGGCGACCAGTTGATCTTGTTGATCATAGACAAATACTCGAAATGTCAAAGATTGATGGGTTTCTTGGGTGGTGTTTTGCAATTTTAGAACCAGATAGGCCCCTGGGCGGTTGAAAAATGAATATCTTGTTGGGAAAAAACGCATCACTGGAATTTCATAATCATTTTGCACATCCACTTGAAACTCTTTCCCATCCGGATTTTTCATGGTTTTGCTATGAGTAATGTTTCCAGTCACTTCATAAATTTCGGCAGTCGCCGCCTGGACAAATTCTGATACGGAAACCACTTCACCCATTGCCGGTTTTTGCACACCATCATGAACATATCGAACCTGCCGTTTGTGGAATTTCTCTGAATCTCCATTTGGAAACGTTATCGTGATATTGCCACTGGCGTCTCTTACAACATCTCCATAGCGATAATCGCCGTTGTGGAATATCACCAAATCGGCATACGCTGAAGTGGGCAGAGCGAACCCCATTGCAATGAATATGAACAAGAGTCGCAGCAGATTCATTTGTTTCGCTTCTCCGAGATTTTTTCATTCATGCTATAGTGTAACCAATATAGATTTTTTCAAGAGTATGTTTGAATTGTATGTAGATTATGGCTCGGCGGGAGCCGAGTCCTCCTGGGAAACTTTCTTACGGCTCGGCGGGAGCCTCGCCCTCCTGGGAAACTTTCTTACGGCTCGGCGGGAGCCTCGCCCTCCTAATAGACAAACATATTTTTGAAAACACCAATAGTATACTCGGATTCGTTTGTAGGACCTATAAATAATTATTTTGATTGGATACAAAAAAGGTGAGTTTATGCCAGGGACTCATGAGACAATCGGCCAGAAGTTTGAGAAGTTGGTGACTATAATGGAACGACTGCGGGCTCCGGATGGTTGCCCCTGGGACCGGGAACAAAATCATCAAACACTGAAAAAATATCTCATTGAAGAATCGTACGAACTACTTGAGGCCATTGATGACAACGATTCTGCCGCCATTACTGAGGAATGCGGCGATGTGCTCTTGCAAGTGGTTTTTCATGCGCAGATGGCTCGTGAGGAGGGGCGGTTTGATATCTCTCACGTGATTGACTCTATTTCCAACAAACTCATCCGCCGCCACCCGCATGTTTTTGGTGACAGGGAAGCGCACAATGCCGACGAAGTGTTGACAAATTGGGAAGCGGATAAGTTGAAAGAAAAAGCCGAACGCCAATCGGTGCTGGACGGCATTGCCAAGAACCTCCCTGCCCTGCTGGAAGCTGACCAGATTCAAAAAAAGGTTCGCCGGGTGGGTTTTGATTGGGAAACTGTGGATGAAGTGTTTGACAAGGTAGAAGAAGAATGGAAAGAGTTACGCCATGCCCGTGAAGGCATGAACAACAAGGAAATCGAAGAAGAACTGGGCGATCTACTCTTTGCTATCGCCAACATCGCGCGCTATCTCAAGATTGATCCTGAAGTCGCTCTAAAAAGAGCCAATCGCAAATTTCAGCAACGATTTCGTTTTATTGAAGAAGAATTAAAAAAGCGGAACAAAACACCAGAAGAATCAGACATTCATGAAATGGATGCCTTATGGGAAGAAGCCAAAGCCAGGGAACGCGGCGAAATTGAAACGGAAGTGGAATCATGAGCCAACGCATTCTCATCACCGGGGCAAGTGGATTTCTTGGTGGAATCATAGCCGATGCCCTCAAAGATGAATTTTTCATTTATATCACCTACAATTCAACTCCCATTGAAATTGAGAACTGTATGTCATTTCAGATGGACTTCTGCCGGCCCCACACAGTAAAGAGCACACTTGCCCTTGCTCAACCCGACATTGTTGTACACTGTGCCGCCCTAGCCAATGGAGCGGTGTGCCAACAAAAGCCTGAATTGGCCGAACAAATCAATGTCAATGGAACACGCTTGCTGTATGAACCCTTGTCGAGTTCATTTTGTTTATTTATTTACATATCCACCGATTTGATCTTTGACGGGACCAAATCTTTTTACACTGAATATGACACGCCCAATCCGGTGAGTATTTACGGACAAACCAAATTGCGAGCGGAACGATCTGTGCGAGAGAATTTCAGTAATAATATTATATTACGGCCAGCTTTGATGTATGGACCTGAATCTCCAAACGGCAGGGGCTCGTTTGTACAGTGGATGGACCGTGCCTTTCGGGAAGAAGAGCAGGTGAATCTATTTGAAGATGAATACCGCACTCCCTTGTATGCGCCTGATGTGGCTCAAATCATCAAGCAGTTGGCAGTACAATCTCCCAAGTATCGTGTGTTTAACTTGGGCGGGCCGGAGCGCATCAATCGAGTGCAATTTGGTGAAATATTGGCCGAGATACGAGGCTATGACAAAGGCAAAATCAATCCCACCCGCCTGGCCGATCTCGACACAGGTTATCCACGGCCTGCGGATGTCTCTATGGATAGTTCCTGTATTCAGGATGAATTGGGGATACAACTTACTCCGGTGGAAAAGGGATTGAAAGCCATTTTTCAATCATGATAAAAGAAACAAAATAAGAGAAAAATCTGAATTAAGAAGATGATTCTATTTCTTCAAAAACATTATCTTCAGGATCACTTTCACCCAATTTTGTTTTCATGGAATACACTGGGTGCTCTTTTGTAACCAAATGAATGGAAGGTGCAGCCACTTTTGGCATTTCTTTATCAGTAGGTGCTTGGGGTGGTTTTTTTTCATTGGGTGCTTGCCGGGCATCGATTATGAACGGGAGTAATGCCCGTTCCAAAGGGATATTAATTCGTGCGCAGCCTGATAGCACAACCAAAAGCAGTAATATTATTAAAAAATGTTTCATGCAATTCATACCTTTTAAACGATTCATTCGGAGGTGATGTTATATAGAAAGTAAATAAGTTCTACCATGTTGTCAGG
>CAZEZQ010000108.1:0-10686 GCA_964516245.1 uncultured bacterium
CCAAGTATCATCTATGCAGGCACAGGTGAGTATTTGCCAAGAAATTGGAGTGTCGCCACTTCGTATGCCGGAGTGGGGGTTTATCGCTCGCTCAATTCAGGGTGGGATTGGGAACTGATGCCTCCTATTGAAAGCGACCGAATCTCGAAAATCGTCCCTCATCCCTTAAAATCGGGGATTGTTTATGTGGCGGGCAATCGGGGAATCCATCGTTGGAACGAGGATGCAGGGCATTGGACGCGAATCAGTGTTGAAGACACTTCTGACCTGGTGATTAATCCTTGGGTTCCCACCAGGCTGTATGCGGGGATGGAAGGCTCTAAGGGCATTCAAATCACCGAGAATGCCGAGTCGCCATCTCCCCAATGGACATCGTTTAATCAGGGGATCACCTTGCCTTCAATGGCGCCCAACTTTATTAAACTGGGAATATGCAACAGCCTGCCCAGCATTGTCTATGCCCGTGTGAATAGTGATTCAGTGGATCAAGGAGGGAGACCGCTCGTAAATACTTATCGGCTGGTAGTTGGGCAATTGTGGGATAATGTCGGCACCCCAGCAGGTTCATCACAAGCTGTATGGTGTTCGTTCGTCGCTCCTCATCCCACCAATACCGATATCGTTTTCGCCGGTGGAGTCGATCTCGCTTGGAGTGATACCGATGGTGACGCGTGGCATAATCTAGGGCCCGGCCATGCGGATTGCCATGCCATCGTGTTCAACCCGCAAAATCCCAATCAGACATGGGTTGCCAATGATGGCGGTGTTTGGCAATACACTCAATCTTCTGGTGAAACAACCTGGAACTATAACGAATCGAACAAAAAATTGAACACCATCCAATTTTACAATGTCAGTGTTTCGAAACGGGGTTCGTTCACCATTGGAGGCTCCACCCAAGATCAGGGGATATTAGTAGCCCATCAAACCACTAATTTTGATGCTTTGGGCGGCAATGAAGGAGGTTTGTTTGAGATCGATCCCAACGATGGGAACATCATTTACTGGGATTCATGGGACAATCATTTGCGTAAAACCACGACTGGCAATTCTTCAGGCAAAAGAGATGCAATCAATGGATTGGAAAAATTACTGGATTCGAACACCGGGCAATACTCCAAAGATCCCGAAGTTCATAGCTTGGCAGTTCACCCAAATGATTCCAACACATTAATTTGTGCAAGCAACGGGAGAAACAATACATTTCCCATATACAAATCTGTAGATGGGGCCGCCCAGCCCCCCCAAACCGGATGGTTCAAAGTCCATTCCAACGCGGGCAGCCCGGTTATGCGAATTGCCTTTGCCCCCAGTGATCCTTCTCGAATATATGCCATTACCAATAACGGCGCAGTAATGCGCTCTACCAATTCAGGAAACACATGGGCCGCTATATCCAACGCCAGTTTGCCTGCTGGGAAACTACGGGGCCTGGCTGTAGATTGGTTTGATTCTAACCGAGCCTATGTTACATATGGGGGCAACAATTTGGGGCATGGCCATGTTTACCGCAGCATAGACGGGGGGCAAAATTGGCAGAATATTTCAGGAGCATTGCCTGATATTTATACCAGCGCCGTTGTGCCGTATTTTGGACATACGGACACATTGTTTGTGAGCACTGATATAGGTGTGTTTCGCACCCAAAATGGGGGAAATATTTGGTTGCCCTTTGACAATGGATTGCCCAATGCCGTGATTACGGATATGGATTACCAACCGGATGCCCAAACCCTTTACGTTTCAACGATTGGAAGAGGTATGTACAAAACTGGTTTATAAATTCAATTAAATTAAGGATTTTAAATCAAAGTTGAAAAGTAGAATCAATAAGAATATCCCAATGACCCAGTGAATACGCTCACCTAAACGATGAAATATTACTGCAATCTGGATCATTTAAGTTATTTATGTAAAAAAATGTTATACAAGCATAGATTATGCCAACTAATAGTAATATTCCATTCTATAAGGAAAAACACTATAGAAAAATCTTACTTACCAATGTAAGATAGGATACCAACAATGGAATATTGCACTCTTACACAAAATTTTGCGATTTAAAAAAATTTGATTCGAGTAAGGAGGGTTAGGGAAATGAAAAAACTAACTCAAAATGATGTAGAAAGATTAAATGAATTTCTTCAGTTGCCTAGTGTATATAAATCTTGTTTTACATTTGAACCTGAGGAAGAGAAGTTGTGGGATAACCCAGGCAAAGCGTTGCTGAATGACAACGACACCATTTGTTTGCAGCCAGACAATGAATCCTTATGTATTCTTCACCGATATGGAGCACAGAAAAATACTACTATGGTTTTGGATATCGGCGCTTCCAAACAAGGTAGGATGCATACTATTGAAGCGCTGGAAAAATGTTTCGACTGGATTTTTGAACACAACACAACTGAAACTGTAATCACCTATGTCACATTAGGGCAACAGGAAGAAGAGCGGATTATTGTTGAATCTGGAATGATTCCCATCGATATGAAAAGCAATTCAGGCGGTAAAAACAAGAAAATATTTCTTTACAACCGTGAACTTTGGGAATTGCGAAATCAAGGCCATACCGAGCAAGATGAAAGATTCCAAAGAGCTACGGCCCATCTTGAGCACAATTTTAGGCAATTAATCAAAAGTATGAAAATAATCACGACTGGATAGATTCTAGTTTGTGAATTATGAGAATTTGTCTCTTAGATTCAAATAAAAGTAAAGGAAAGCCCATTTTACCCCCTCCTAACCTCCCCCATTTCATTGGGGGAGGAATGAGAACGCAAATTCTTTCAGAATTTTAAATATTTTTCGTTGATTAAAAATGGGGGAGCGGTGGCCTATATTCATTTGTTGGTTTTGAACTCTTGGGCCCGAAAATACCTATATCACCATGGCTGATCAAACCATTGGTGATGTGATAAAAATCATCTGGATAGCGGTTAAACCATGAATTGATTTGATCCGGTCCCCAAGAGTTGATTTGCCATCGATGCCCGTAGGTTCGGCCCACCCCGGTAACTTCATCGGTAACGTAATCATAAGTAAACCCGTATTGAGCCCAATCTTCTTGATTTTGAAACGTAGAGAATGGATCGTGTGCAATCGTTGAAATATAGGCAACAGGTGTTGTCAAACGGATATACCGCAATTCCAGAGGATGAAGACCCTGCTGCCCTTGGCCGTTTACCGTCCAAGGGGGGTAGTTGTTGTGATCAATATAGTAGGTTTCCAATCCCGTTTGGATCATTTTCATGTCAGCCATCGCCCGGCTCAATTTGGCCTTAATTTGCGCATTCAAAAAATTGGGTACAGCAATGGCCGCTAAAATACCGATAATCGCAACAACAATTAGAAGTTCAATCAGAGTAAATGCCTTGTACCGTTCCATATCCCTCACCTCTTTTTTTTAATTATAAATCAGACTTTAAATATGAAGAATAGGCCATTAATAAAATTACAGTCTTTTGTAATTCGCTAAGACTATCTGATCAGTACTACGTGTGGATTGAACTTCGAATATAGTAAAAAATAGAAACAATATTTTATTAAGAGTTCCTACATGTGCTATACTCGTTTCGTATTCATTTACTTGTAATTATGAATAAAGAGGAGAATTTAATATGGACAATATTGCTTCATCCCTTGCTATCTGTGTAATCGCAATATGCGTTACAATAGGTTATATTTACAAGTTGAAATATTCTCAATTTGATGATGTCGCAGATGAAATCGAAAAGCTTAGCAAATTAAAGGAAAATGGACATTTAACAGAAGAAGAGTTTATAAAAAGAAAGAAAAAACTTCTTGACACGTAATCTTTGATATTCCAAATTCGAAAAAGTGTGAAATTGAAAATATGTTCTTTGCAATAAAACTTGAACAAAAATGAAGATTCTCTATATCATTTGATGCTTTGAAATATTTGGAGGATAAAATGGTTCGACAAGTTTGGGGAACATTTTCAGTGAAAGATCATTGTGAACCGCGTGCTTTTGTGGCAGACGTTATGATTTACGACCGGTTAGTAATCCCCTTTCCTCCCGATGAAAATGAACGAGTTCGATGGGAAAATAATGGATGGAATCCTTCGAAATTAGACCAATTATTAAAAATACTTGGAGATCGCGCGTATCTGCTAGAATGGGATGAATATAAAAAACAGCAATGGAAAACAAGGTATGAAGCGGGATCTCAAATAGCGCAAGAAACCAATGATTGGGCATTTCACGCTACTCGAACATTATTAACTGAAAATCTACCTCCACACGTCACTGGCATTCAAGCCGTTACTACGTTTTCCACAGTAGAAGAACTTGAACAAGAGTTATGTGTAAGACGCGTTGATAACCAAGAGAATTTATCCGGTTCAACTGCAGCTGCCATTGTTGCACGCGAGTTTATGGTTCCCGATAATCCTGAACGCACGGATGAAGATTTATTGAAAGAAGCGGTAGATCTGTCTTCAGATTCAGGCTATCGGCTCAAAAGATCAAATTATTGGCGTTGGTTACGAGAGTTCTTGGATGACAAGGGATTTACGAATCAGATTGCCATTCAAGATGCAGTAAACGAGATGCGTGATCTTCTCGAAGATGAATACAGAGAGATACGAAAATCAAATATCAGAACAGGTGTTCGTTTTGCATTTCTCGTGGGCTCTATTTCACTGGGTATGTTAGGCGGTCCTTTGACAGCCGTTGGAGTGGGTGGCGCTTTTATTTCCCTTGGAGAGTATGTAGCTGACCGTTTACTTGAAGACCAACATATATCAAACCGGAATGTAGCTTTAGTGCATGATGTTCGAAGACACTTTGGTATGTAACTCTTTTTTGAGTTTTCACTGATTGGTAATTTTTTTGAGAATGCTTTATGATAGAAATGACGATTCGGCAGAAAGTCTTTTTTGCAGCGCAGGTCATAGACGCGCCTTGGTGGGTGTCCTCGCCTGCAACAATATAAAGTGCAGGTTGCATGGCCGTGTTAATATATATTGTGTAGTCGTTTTCTAGATCGGACTTTTTGCCGGATCTTCAGAAATTGTGTTCATTCTTTGTTTTTAATCAATTAGCAATAAGGGGAGAATCTTATGCGTTTGAACCGCAGACAATTATTACAACTCGCGTTGATGTCATTGCCATTTGGAGCGGGATTGGCTCACTATCGAGCCCTGGCCGCGTCTCATGAGGGAGAAGTCAAAATCAAGGCTGTTAAGGCGATGCAGATCAGAAACATCGCCGGCAATTGCCTTATCAAGATCGAAACCGATTCCGGTTTGGTGGGGTATGGTGAAGCCGGGGCTTCGGGACCGATGGCCCGGGCATATATTGACCGGATGAAAAATTTCCTGATTGCCCAGGATCCGCTTCGTATCGAACGCCATTTCCTGCGGATGATTTCACTCATACATCCATATATGGCGCATATCCCTACGGTCAGCGGGGTGGATATGGCGTTGTGGGATCTGGCGGGCAAAATCACCGGTTTGCCGGTGAACCGCTTGCTGGGCGGGCCGTTCCGTGATGCCATCCCCATGTATTCTCATGGCCGTAGGCTTGGTGATTTGCAAGATAAAGACAGGTTGAAAGAATGGGCAGATGAGATTAAAGAAGCTCCAGAAGGATTCACTGCGTTCAAGATCGGAATAGCCAGTGTTCTTGGTATTGGAGGGGGAGCCCGTTACAGCACCACCCTAAGCAGCGAACAAATTCGCCGCGCCGCGCGAGGGTACGCCAATGTACGCGAGGCGGTTGGTGAAGAAATCGATATTGCCGTCCATTGCCACAACGAGCTGGATACCACCAGCGCCATCCAAGTAGCTCATGCCATCGAGCCGATGAATCCATTGTTTTATGAAGACCCATTGCATGTGCATTATTCCGATGGGTGGAAGGCCTTGCGCGAACAAACAAAGGTCCCATTGCTGATCGGCGAGAAACTGGAACTGGTGAAAGAATTCCGCCCTTTCCTTGACAATGCCATTGCGGATATCATTCATCCCGATCTAGCCTTCGCTGGCGGCATCACCGGCACGAAAAAGATTGCCGACTATGCCATGCTTTCGCGCCGACCTGTAGCCCTGCACAACGTGGGCAGCCTGGTGTTGACTTATGCATCGGCGCATTTCGGTTCGGCAATACACAACTTTTTCCGCTCAGAGAGCGCTTTAGGCCGCCCATCCGGGCATGTGGAGCAAATGTCGACTGAGGCGCCACCGCAAGTGCGTAACGGCCAACTCGAAGTCCCTGAAGGTCCAGGGTTGGGTTTTATCCCCAACGAAGATTATTTACGCTCGCAGCTGGTTCCTGGTGAAGAATTTTGGTGAGTGATTCAAATCAAGTAAATTTATCGATAATATGATTTGGTTAATATGTGATGAAAGAGACTTCTAACATGAAACGGCGTATGTTCTTACAGCAAACAAGCCTGGGCGCAGCCACTACGGCATTTACGATTGCAAAACGCAGTGAAAGCGCGAACAATACAATTCACATCGGTTGTATTGGAGCGGGTGGACGCTGCCGCCGGTTGATGCGTGATCTTGCCCAAATTCCAAATACCAAAGTGGCTGCGGTTTGTGATGTGTGGGATCAACATTTGAATATGGCCAAAGATCGGGCAGATGCCAAAGCCATGGCCACCAAATATTATGAAGAGGTTTTGGATAACCAAGATATCGATGCGGTGATTATCGCCACCCCCAACCATTGGCATGTGCCAATCACGGTGGATGCCTGCGAAGCGGGCAAAGATGTTTATGTGGAAAAACCGCTGACCGTCAAACTCGGCGAAGGCCAACGCGCCGTTGATGCGCAAAACCAATACAACCGAATTGTGCAGGTCGGCATGCAGCAAAGAAGTATGCCCCACATTCAAAAAGCGCGTGAGATCATTCAATCCGGAATCACCGGTCCCATTCACAAAGTTCACCTGACCTGGAACCGCAATAGTCCTCCAAAGAAAACAAATTATGACATTGACCCAAAAACTGTAGATTGGAAACGTTTTTTAGGTCCTGTTAAAGAACAGCCCTTTGATGAATACCGGTTTCGGGCTTGGCGATGGACTTGGGATTTTGGCGGAGGCATCCTGACGGATTTAATGGTGCATTGGCTGGATGTAGTTCATTGGATTTGTGAAGTAGATCACCCGCAAACCGCCTGCGCCATCGGTGACCATGTGGCAGCGGAAGAATTTTGGGAAACGCCCGATACCATCCAAACCCTTTTGCATTACCCGGAAAAAAAACTGCAAGTGTATTTTGAAGGAACGTTCATCAACGCCCGCAACCGGGCCATGATGGAATATATGGGAACCGAAGCCACCCTCTATGCCGACCGCGGGCGCTATGAATTGCATCCAGAAAACGATGAAGTGGAATATAGTGAAATGATCTTGGGTGAAGGTGAGAGAGGGGCAGATTTTTACACGAATCCAAATGGCAGTTTGTTCCACCTACAAAATTGGATCGATTGTATTCGTTCCCGAAAAAAGCCAATTGCACCAGCCGAAGCGGGAGTGAGCGCAGCGAGTGGCGCTCATTTAGGAAATCTGGCTTATCGCCGAAAAGAAGTAGCCGAGTGGAAAGCATAGTATAAAATGATTTTGTTATTCGAAAGATGACACAAACCCATGTGCCATTGTTCTGCAACTTTCACCCAAAACATCCAAAATTCAAAAAGTTTCAAATTCCTTCTATAGCGTGAAGGATCGCTCACACCTGTGAGGTATATCTCCGTGAGCAAACCTTCCTAATCCCTGCCATTTTCAATAAATTCACCCGATAGACTTATTCAATTTCACCAATCATTACAAGCCTCCATAACAGTAAGGCAAGTAAATTCAAATAGTTAATCTATCATTACAAGTTCTTACAAACTTTCAATGAAACATGGCACGAGCCTTGAGTATAGATATTGGCAAGGAAACAAAAACCCCAATAGGGGGAGGAAAAAAAATGGATTTTGATGTTGTAAACCGTTGCTTAAATTCTCAAGTTTCGACCGAACCGTTAACCGTAAGCGAAGAGAAAGAAATGATTCGCCGGTTCAAACTCGGTGAACAAAAAGCCCGCGACCGTTTGATTGAATCCAATCTGCGTTTTGTTGTAAAGTTGGCGCTTTCGAATCGCAATCAAGGTGTTGCCCTCCCCGACCTTATTCAAGAAGGCACATTGGGGCTCATTGAAGCGTTGGAAAAATTTGATGAATCGAAAGAATGCCGGCTAATCACATACGCTTCCTGGTGGATTCGCCTTTACATGCAACGCGCTCTCGAACAAAAAAATTGGCAGGTCAATTTGCCTATAAACAAAATGGAACTCTTACGCAAAATTCGCGGATTCTCAAAAGCCTATGAACTTACACATGGACACGAACCTACAGTGGAAGAAATTGCTGAAGAACTAAAGATGGATGCCGATAAGATCCGAGATTTGAACGATCACACACCCACTTTTCATTCGATTCACACACAAGACGAAGAATCTCCTGGGTTGGAAAAAATATTGGTGGATGATAATCAAACAGATGTTCGCGACTCGATGTGGCGAAAAGAAGCCATAAACCGGCTGAATCAAGCAATGAATGTGCTTAGTTCCAAAGAACGGCAGGTTTTGGCGTATCGTTATAAACTTAATAAAAAAGGCAGAAAACTCAGTTTGCGCAAGGTAGGCCAGCAATTGGGCCTTAGCGCTGAAGGCGTGCGCCGCATCGAAGCCCAGGCCATGAGCAAACTGCGGCGGCCCCACGTTTTGGCCAACATGGCGAATCTATTTGCCGCATAATTAATTTACTACGTAACCCTTAACTAGGATCCCACTCCTAGAGTTTCATCCTCCCCACTATAACCGCCGGTGTCCCCCCACACGGCGGTTCTTTTTTTTTATATTTATGATAGATGCATGCAGTGGTTTTCTAATTGGAATTCGAGAGCTATGATCTTCTGTTAATCGAACACCAAGAAGGAGCAAATCCAATTCCAGATTCTATTTTTATGAAAACCACCTTTCGCGTAATCGTTTTACTTTTTGTATGCGCATTGATTGCATGCGCTCTCTACCCATTGATTGAATACCTATGGCGTGATGTATTAAACATACTTGACGACCCAGCGGCTCGTATTTTTCGCCGGGTGTGGCAGATTACAATTCTTGTGGGGCTGATAGTCGACCGCAAAGGGCTAGGCTTGCGCAATCCGCTCAAAGTGGGGTTTGAGCCATCATGGAATAGATTCAAAGAATTTATTCTTGGAATGGGGGTCGCTTGGGTGTATCTTGGGCTGCTTACAGTGACATATATATGGTTTGAGTTTTGGGCCATTCGCAATACCATCGATCCCAATTATGTTGCAAAAAAATATTGGCAAGGCTTTTACCAAGGGATGCTGGTGGCCCTGCTGGAAGAATACATATTTCGCGGTTTGATTTTTTTCTCGTTGGCTGCACGCTGGGGATGGATTCGAGCCGCTGTGCTATGCAGTTTAATATTCTCTTCCCTGCACTTTTTAGAAGGCCGAGGGATGGAAACCCTTGATCCACAATCCTGGTGGGCAGGCTTTTTGATCTGTGGAAAATTGTTGACCAACATGGCAAAAGAGTTCACCCTATTTCCCGATGCCGTTGGTTTGTTTTTGGTGGGAATGATTCTATGCTACGCTGCTCAAAAAACAGGAAATCTTTGGTATGCCGTGGGACTGCATGGCGGTTGGGTATTTTATTCCAAATTCATCTGGTCGTTGGTAGTCAATAAGGAAATTTTATCTGAATACTTCATCGGTGGAGGGAGGTTGTTTAATGGCGTGATCCCCATGATCACGATGTTGTTGATTTTTCCGGTGACGTGGGGATTAAGTAAAATTAAATGGTTGAAGAATGAGAATAACGCTAAATAAACATACTATTATTTGTTATCGAATAACTCATTAGACTTTGTTTTCCATAACGAGAGATACTCTTTCGCGGTACAAACCGTGATGTTCGACCAATCTGCCGCCTTGTAGTCAGTAGTATTGCGTGTAATCAAATATTTCTGGATGTAAAAATTCCACCAGATGAGTTGTCACAAACATTTATCGGTTTTGAAGAATTTTGGAAGTTAAAATTAACATCATTCGTGCTAATTACGAATATCACTAAAATCATAGTCACCTGTAATAAAACAAAGTCGATTTTCTTTTAAATAGTTCGCAATTACAGAATCTTTTGCTTCACCCATACCAATATCACGTACATTCACAGCCTCATAACCGAAATCGCACACAATTTCTGTAGATGAAGTTGGGAGATCTGCATCCAAAAGAAAACGCATCGTTTTCATGGATCTTAAGACAAGAGATAATATTGTTCAGCATCGATCAATTCTGAAGCATATTCCAATGCGGCTGAAATGTCATCTTCACTAATATTATATTCATGCATTATTTCTTCTTTAGACATACCGCCTGACAATCCACCTAAAATTCTTGTAATAGGTACTCGAGTTCCTTTAATGACTGGTTTTCCATGCTGTATTTCTGGATCTATGATTATTCGTTTAATCATTTCTTCCCTCTAATCGTTTATTTTTCATATAGGAAAGTTGTTTCTTTTTGCTCACCATTCTTTGGGCTTAAACTTTTTATCATTCAAAATTATAACGGTATCCCCGCTCTGGGCGATGACGAACAAACCTTGCTTGTAAGCGTATTTTT
>CAZEZQ010000109.1:0-10671 GCA_964516245.1 uncultured bacterium
CTTCACTCTAAGAATCTATGGTTTCTTTTTTTATACACATTTCTTCTGTCAACCAATTGAGTATGTGGGTGTTGTTGGCGTTTTTTTAAATCTTCTATGATTTGTTTTAGATCATACTGGTGTTGCTCCACATAAGCATCCCGATTGCGCCAAACTTCTGAAATAATTTCATCTTTATACATCGCTTGGTTCCTCCATGAGTTCAAAAGGGGTACATATTTCTGGTGAACTATACCCACAATCAGAACACAATGTTCATGCACTCGTTAAAAAGTAAACCAATTTTGCATATTACTTTCAATCCATTTTTGCTATAATGGCTTAGATTTTCACCACAGGAGCCACACCTTAAACAGGAGTTACACCATGAATAAGCCAACCATTTACTCTTCCCGCATTGCATTTACCCTTATTGAATTGCTTATCGTAGTCGCCATTATTGGGATTTTGGCAGCGATTGCCGTGCCTAATTTTCTCAGCGCCCAAGTGCGGGCCAATTGTGCGCGGGTGCATGGCGATATGCATGCCTTGTCGCAAGCCATCGAAACCTACCGCATCGATCATAACCGCTATCCCTATTTTGACGGCTATGGGTATCCCAAGCGCTATAATCCAATCACCTACCGTTTGATCCCACTGACAACGCCCACCTCTTATATCAGCAATTTGGATGTAACCGACCCATTTCTCAGTGTGATGCCGGCGGAAGGCTATGAAGATGAATTGTTTCGCCAGTCTTACAATTACCGCAACCACGAATGTATTGATCCTGAATTTGTGTTTAAAGTATGGGTGCTGAACAGCATGGGGCCAGACCGTACAGCAAACAAAGGGTTAATGACAGAAATGTGGGCGCGTGGATTGGTGGCACCGGATTTTGTCACGGTGTACGACCCCAGCAATGGTTTGGTGAGTGCTGGCGATATGCCGTTGACTGGTGGGGAGAGCAAATTCACGGCGGAGTGGTGAGTGATTGAGAAATTTCACAAAATCTCGCAACATCCAATACTTGGTCAGACTCGAGACAAAGCCATTTACTTGACAACTTTCTTCGGCATCTCGTCTAAGAACACGCCGTTTCGGTTTGGATCGAAGTCGTAATGGGCAGAATAGTCTTTGTTCTTGAATGCTGCCTTCTTGGTGTTTTGGCGCCACTGGCCCCACGGGTTGTTCACGACAAACGCGTAGTCGTCAAAGTTGACCTGCTCGCCATCAATGCTGTGCTTGTTGTGATCCTCTCGATGAAACAGCAGGCGCTGATTGTGAGTGGAAGTGTATGTGATGGCGTCTTTGTGAACAATGAGTTCATTACTCATTACCGCCTGCTTGAAGGCGTCGAATGATGCGAATTGATCCGCATCGCCCATCTCCCAGACCAGGTAGTCGGAGGGGTTGTCCATGGCGACAAACTCACCGCGGATGCCCTCGGGTACGGACTGATACGGCAGCTTCAGTTTATCTTTGCGCAGAACGTAGCCGACCTGCCGCGGCTCACCGGGATGATGGCCGGATAGCACAGGCCGGATAGCGAGATAGACGTCCCGGCCGGGCACAGAACTCGCGGAAAAGAACATCCAGCGATCGTGAGTATCGAAATCTTTGTCAAACCCGTCCTTGATCCATAGTTTGGAGGGCAGCTCTTTGGTGCCGCACTGCGTGATGGCAGCGCCGCGTCCGACAACACTAGACATGGGACAGATCAGCGTGAACTTCAGGTCGAAGTGGTTGTTGTTGTGGTGCGCGAACGGTATGACAGCCAGGCCTGTCTCACTGCGCGTCTTCGCGGCAGTGGCCACATACGCGCCGCCGGCGTCGTAGCCCCAGCCGACCCACGAGTCGATGCCAAACCCGAGAGAATAGTCTGGCATCACCCAAGTCGCTTTCGGCTTGCCAACGCGCATCGCTGTGGCATTCTTCGGCAAGGCCCTCGCGTACAACTGCCCGCGGTCATTATCCCGACGGATCATTCGCTGGCGCGACTGGTTGATGCCCTCTCTGACCATGTACCCGCCGGCGGGCTTGTTGACGGCCATTTCGATCAGCACCTTTGGGAAATCGCCATGCGTCGGGTTGTACGGCGAGGTCAGCAGCGACAGAAAGCCCCAACTGCCCCAGCCGAAATAACGGTGCACAATTGGTTCGTACGGCAGGTCGTCAAAAAGCAGATGGTTGTATGGCGCCATAAAACCGGGAAAACCACGAACGGTGTCTTTCTCTGAGTTTTCATGGGCGCCGGCAAAGACGCCCTTGACGGCTTCTTCGGCGTAGTCGGCGAGAATGAGGTCGACAAACATCTCGCTGTATTTGGCGATATGCGGGTCGTCGATGATGTCGATGAGCATCCAGAAATCGCCGAGGAAGATCTGCGTGTAGATCGTCCCATCCTTTTCCGTGATGCCCCAGTCTATATGGCGGAACTGCTCGAACTGCCACGGTTCAATGGGGTAGGGCGGCTTCTTATAGCCCTCGAGGAAGTCGTAGAAGGCTTTTTTCCAGTATTTCCAGTAGCAAGGCTGATCGGGGTCGCCGCTGCGCACGGGCAGGGGCGGGCCGTCTGGCGGGTCGTAGGTCTGATCACCGAGAATCTGACACAAGAGCAGGGCATGCATCGTCGCAGACATACGATGGTTTTCGGTATAGTGGGCGGCGCCTTCGAAAGGCGTTGGCCACTTGTAATAGCCGATGTGCAGGGCGGGATCGTAGCAAGTCCTCGGCAACAGGCGCTGCAGCGATTCTCCCGGCACAACGGTTCCATCCGGCTCCTTTCCATACTTGAGCTTGGCTTTGGTGGCCGGGTAGAGAAGGTCCGGGCGATCGTCGAACAGAATCAGCGTACGCATGACAATTGCCAGGCCGGCGTGTCGGGGCAACTGTCGGCGATCGTCCTCGCCGATAAGCTTGGTCACCTCCATCAGCAGTCGGTTCGCTTCGTCAATCAGGGACATGTTTCCGGTCTGTTGCGCATGATAAAGGATGGCCAGCGCTTTGACCTGCTTGAATACAAAGGGCCGTTTTGAGACCGGACTATCGGGTGCCGGATAGCCGGCGTCGATGATCTGTTGCAGCGCCCGCGCTTTTCTTGTATTAAACTCGGCGGCAATCTTGTCCACATTTCTATGCTGGACCCGCATGGGCTCTCCGTATAAGCCCGAGGTTACAACCACCAGCACGCAAAACAGCACGATCAATTTGAGTTGCAATTGAGAAAACAAGTGAACTGAAAGGTATTTCATTTTTGGCCTTCCCGTGTCCGAATCACTTTTACTGCCAGAAAATTGCTTTTTCGCCCTCAGCGCTTTCACATCCCTATCGCTCCCATCTCGCCAATCGCCAGAGGCTTAGCAACCACTCCAAACTAGCGGAAGGTGATCAGTTTGGAATGCTTTGGGATTGCTTGGAATACGTATAGAGCATGGTTAAACCTGCCACGGCGGCGATGATAGAAGCGCCCAGTATCCCCAACTTGGCCTGGTCAAGCATCACTCCCTGGCCGAATGCCAACACTGCGATAAAGAATGACATAGTGAAGCCGATCCCAGCCAAGAGACCGGTGGCGAAGATTTGCTTCCAAGACACATTATTGGGCAACGAAGCCAGGCCGCATTGTACCGCCAGCCACGAGAAGAGAAATACCCCGATGGGTTTGCCCAGTACCAATCCAAACAAGCAACCCAATAGAATGGGGCTGGCGGCAAAACTCTCACCCGATAACACCACTCCAGCGTTGGTTAAGGCAAACACCGGCATGATGAAATAATTCACCCACGGTTCCAATCCATGTTCCAAGGTGTGCAAGGGGCTATGGTGTTCGTCGCTACGGTTGTATGAGTGTTTCGTTGAAAGAGGGACGGTAAAGGCTAATAGAACACCGGCGACAGTGGCGTGCACTCCAGATTTGAGCATGTAATACCAGGCAATCACACCAAAAATTGCAAAAACAAGTAGTTTTCGTCCACTCAAATATCCATAAAGAGCAGCGATCGCCAGAACCACAAGGCTGCTGATGAGAGCCGTTATGTTCAAACTTTCGGTATAGAAAAGAGCAATGACGAGAACCGCCCCCAGGTCGTCGACAATCGCAAGCGCCGTAAGAAATACTTTAAGCGCTATCGGTACCCGCTTTCCCAACAAGGCCATGATGCCCAAGGCGAAAGCAATATCCGTCGCCATAGGGATGCCCCAGCCAGAAAGGCCATCACCATTGAAATTGAGTGCAACATAAATCAGCGCAGGTACAATCATGCCTCCAAGCGCCGCAAATACCGCCAAAGCAGCGTCACGGGGGCGGGAGAGTTCGCCTTGAATCAGTTCACGTTTGATTTCGAGACCCACCAAGAGAAAAAAGATAACCATCAAGCCATCGTTGATCCAATGGTAGAGGGCTTTTTTCAGTTCCCAATCACCAAACGCAATTCCAAAATAGGTTTTTTTGATCTGAAAATAGAATTCGGATAAAGGTGAATTCGCCATTGAAAAGGCAATGGCGGCGGCAAACACCAATAAGACGCCGCCGAAGGCTTCGCTTTGTACGAACGTTTGGAAGAAGGATGAATTATTTCGGTTATTCATAGAATTTTTCATA
This sequence comes from uncultured bacterium, assembly GCA_964516245.1. GTDB lineage: Bacteria > Hinthialibacterota > Hinthialibacteria > Hinthialibacterales > Hinthialibacteraceae > CAZEZQ01. The sequence goes on from CAZEZQ010000109.1 coordinate 4,583, forward strand.
GATCTCTCTTTGACCATTTTGGATATAAAATAGCCAGTATATTTCTTCTATTTATATGAGACAAGATTTTTCGGTTATGAATTTAGTGCATGAGAAGTTAGTGCATGGAAGAATGGCATTGCGATGAGAAATGTAGAACCACAATTTGATTTAGTTAATTCGGAGCATGTGAATTGAAATTGTGAAGGTCCAAGAACCTCTTTTTACTTATTTGCCAGTAACTGCAATTCGCAACATTGTACACATTACTTTTCCATCGCCTCTATCTGGTGTATCCTATTTATACTTTGCGAGAGTTATAATTTAACGATCCGGCAAAAAGTTATTTTTGGAGCGCAGGTCATAGACGCGCCTTGGTGGGCGTCCTCGCCTGCAACTACATATAGAGCAGGCGGGACGCCTGCGCTCCAAGTAGTGGTACATCAAAATGCTGGATATACTTTTTGCCGGATCGTCATAATATAACGGAAAAAATTTTTTGATTGGAGGAATCGGCCTTGCCTGTAGCGACTGGACCGGTATGGAAAAATCTAAATTTGCCTACGGATGTGAAAGCGGTTTTGGACAATGCCCCCAATGTCATTATTCCCCAAAGCCGTGAAGAACTGGTGGAACTGGCCCTTGGTGGAAACGGCAATCAGGTATTCAAAGTGGAATACGATGTTCCCGGTCATGGCCATGTTGTCGAAGCCGAAGTGGTGCGCTGCAAAAATGGCGTGGCTTTCAATTATACCGAAGCCTATATGCGCCGGCGTGACCCCAATTGTATGGTGATAGCAGATGATGCTCCATCAGACAAACCGCGTTTTATCGACCGTTTTGGGCAACCCTTCGATGTGTGGCGTAAAGAAATATATGATTGGTTCTCTAACGAAGAACTCCTCTTATTGCCCTTCATGCCGGGATATGAAGCGTTGGGCTTCAATGCATTGCTAATTGCCCCAGCCAACGCCGCGTTTTTTGCCGCTGCGTTAGCCGATTTGCAGGGTATGATTCCCGTTACCCGCGATCTCGATCAATTAACTTTCCGCGCAATGATTTATCTGGCGCCCACCTTTCGCCATACCCATTGTGATGGCAAGCAAGTGGTAGTACACAACCGGGGAAAAGGGATGCACGAAGTGTTTTCTCTTAACCTCTATCCCGGACCAAGCGCCAAAAAAGGTGTATACGGGATGTTGCTTAATATCGGCGAAGAAGAAGGCTGGGTTACCGCGCATGCTTCAACAGTGCAAGTCGTTACTCCGTATGACAACGTGACGACCATTATGCATGAGGGGGCCAGCGGCGGTGGCAAAAGTGAAATGCTGGAACACCCGCACCGTGAACCGGATGGCCGCTTGCTTTTGGGTGTCAATACGATTTCTGAAAAAGAACGTTATTTGAGTTTGAGCCAAACCTGTGAACTCTTTCCCGTGACCGATGATATGGCGTTTTGCCATCCCGATTTTCAGAAAAAAGGCAAATTGGTGGTGACCGATGCCGAAAACGCTTGGTTTTTGCGCGTAAATCATATTGACCACTATGGGGTAGATCCCATATATGAAAGATTAACAGTTCATCCACCCGAACCCCTTATTTTCCTCAATATGCAGGCAGTGCCCGATTCCACCTGTTTGATTTGGGAGCACATTGAAGACGAACCGGGGGTTCCCTGCCCCAACCCCCGTGTGATTGTGCCCCGCCAGATGCTGCCTGGAATTGTTGATGAACCGGTGCAAGTGGATGTGCGCAGCTTCGGTGTGCGCACACCGCCATGTACAGAAAAGAGGCCTTCGTATGGGATCATTGGTATATTGCACATCATTCCACCAGCGCTGGGTTGGTTGTGGCGGCTGGTGGCGCCTCGCGGCCATGGCAATCCCAGCATTGTTCAAACAGAAGGGATGAGCAGCGAAGGCGTAGGTTCATACTGGCCCTTTGCCACAGGACGGCGGGTCGATCAGGCAAACCTGCTATTGTCTCAGATACGGGATACACCCCACACACGGTATACGATTACGCCGAATCAACATATCGGCGCATGGAAAGTGGGTTTTATGCCCCAATGGCTTGCGCGTGATTATTTGGCGCGCCGGGGGGGAGCGAAATTTCGCAAGCACCAAATTGTGCCGGCCAGATGTCCATTGCTGGGGTATTCCATGCAATCGATGATGGTAGAAGGCACTCAGATCTCCAACTGGTTTTTGCAGGTGAACACGCAGCCCGAGGTGGGTGATTATGGATACGATCAAGGAGCAAAAATTTTAACGGAATTTTTCAAGAAAGAATTGCAAAAATTCTTTGACGAATCAGATTTGGATCCCACAGGACGAAAGATCATTGAGTGTTTCTTTGATGACGGCGATGTGTACGATTATGAGAAGTTAATCAAATTTGATGATTGGCAAATATAGAGGAGAACATTATTTCCCAATGAGGATTTTTTTCTGGTCTGGATTATAGGTAATCGTGCAGTGTTTGTGGGGTTCGTGAAAGTTGTGGCGGGTGTCATGAATTTTGATTTGCACCCCCGGCATGACGGCGGCTGAGGCAGTGATTTTGGGGCGGTTGGTGATATAAATGCGGCTGCGCATTTCTTTCATGGATGATGAAAAATGCGCAATGGCGGCCTCCAATTCTTCTTTCTTTTCCCTGCCCTTGTTCATCATGGTTTGAATCGCACCGTTCCATGGATCATCTTTCAGTTCGCGTTTTGCTTGCTGAATCATGGTGTCAAGTTTTTCGTTGTGTTTTTTCAACCTCTCCAGTTTCGAATGAGTATCGATGATGTTTTGCAGCGCTTGATAATCGATTCCGGCCTCGATGGTGGTTTTGGTCCCGTATTTTGCGCCAAGGGTTTTGGCGTTGAGCTCGTGCCCCACATAAATGGTCCCACCAATGATGCTGCCTTTGCCGAATTTCACCTCAACCGAACGGTACGCCGCCACTTGGCTGTTTAAAATCTGGTCGCTCACAATCACGTTTTGTTTGGCATGGACAAACGCGTTTTGCAGAAAAGACGCAATGATATCTTTTTCAGCGGTCACATGGCCTTTTTCTTTTCCAAAAATGCCTTTTTTGACTTCGACATTGCCCTTGGCCTCTACAAATGCCGCTTCAATGGTTCCATATACAGTAATGTTCCCCTTCGTCTGGATTTTGATGCCGTCAAGAACGTTGCCTTTCACAATCACATCACCGGGAAATTCGATATTGCCCACTTTGTAATCAACATCGCCGTCCACATGAAACACCGGTTGAATTTCCAGGCGATTGTTCTCTAACGAATACCTTCCATCACATCCGGCATACCATTCGTTTTGATTTTTTTGTAATTGAATGTTCTCCCCCGCTTTCATCGGAATAGGGGCGCCATACTGTCCTGAAATTTCATGCCCATAAACATTGCAGCCGTTCCGGCCTTTTGTTGGTGGGTGAAGGGTGCAGAGGTGATCGCCTGATTTCACGCAGATGAGATTGTGAAAATCGTAGAACTCGATTTTTCCGGATTCGTCGATCACATAACGTTGGATATTTTTGTTTGGATGTATATGCCATTCCACATACCCATCTTTGCCTTTGGTTGGCAGAGTGCCGCTTGCAATCAACACCTCCTGCGCAGCAACTGGCTTTTGATTGGCCCGCTCGGCCACATCCAAAATTTTCTGCAAATCGATCCCGTTTTGGATTTCGTATTCTTCCAACAATCGCAGCACACCATCATAAGTGACCGGCTTTCCGTCTCCCAAAGGCGGATGGACACTCATAAAGACGCTCATTCCATCCCGGCTTACATTGATTTCGCATGTCGCGTCGCGATTCACTTTCTCGACAAAGAGCGTGTTGTTTTGAATAGAAAAAAGCCCAAAACATTCCGAATAATATTTGTTTCCAGCCTTGCGTATATTTTCTCCCGCTTGATACAGCGGTTTGTTAACATTTTCCGGTTGGATTTCTTCTCCAAAAATATTCATGCCCGGCATCCCCTCAGACCCTTGGCCCACCTCAAGAACCAGATCGTTTTTTCGAACATACAATTCTTTTTCAGCCGATGAACTGCGGTCTACGCAATACAAAATTTCTTGCGGCTGGCCGGGGATCGGTTCTTTGCCTACGGCCGCCACCACTTCAATTTGGCTTTGGGGATTTTCATTCAAGAGTGAGCAGGCTTTTTGAATGTTCCTTTCGATAATGCCGTAACAGATTCCCGCTTCATTGAGCCACACCATAATGTCGTGCGCCTTCCAATGAATGGCTGTGGAACTTGTGCTTGGTCTTGCAATCAAAGTGGCTTTGGTTTTGTTTTGGTTGAGTTGCAGCTTGAGATTCTGATGTAGGGAGATGGTTTTGGTTGTTTCTTTGGCCTCACATTTGGCAGGCGGTGATTCTTCTGTGTTGTTGGTGCTGCCAAATGAGTGCTTTAATTCTTCGTCAATGGAATTGAGAAGATTTTCGAAGCCGGTTATAGTATTGGTGTGATCTTTCACTGTTAGTTTGTTCTACCTAAATGCTGCAATTTGTGATAGAGAATGTGATACGCCGAGCATCTAAATGTTTTTGATTTGAAGGAATATATTCTATTTCTAATACTCTATTACATTTGAATTTGTTATTTCAATGGGGAGCATCGGCTTCTAGCCGGTACGTTTTTCTCGCAGCAATCCCCTGCAAGTATTTTTGTCCTTTGGGTCCTTTGGGTTTTTATGTCCGTTTATAAACCACAATTTTAAAAGTCATGAACTACTAAAATGACAGCATTCAATAAATCATTCGATATATTAAATATATCACCAAATGAGTCCAATTGCAATTCAACGTTAGGATAAAGTTAAGCCCCATTTCCAAGAAATGGGGCTTAACCATTAAATGGAATTCGTTTCTATTTCTGTTTTATTTATAGGTTCTGCCAAGAATCTCGACAATCTTGGTTTTCACTTCAAGCGGTTCGATCATTCCTTCTTCGCGAAAAGCCACCTCTCCGCCTGGTTTCACGAGCAGAGAATAAGGGATCGATCCTTGCCAGTTGGGATCCACAGCTTCGATAAGATCGTAAACCGATTCACCAGCGAAGATGTAATTGGTCCCCGAAGCGGAGTGTTTGTTGAGAAACTCGTGCACGTCATCTTTTTCTTCGAGGCTATTGGCGCTAATGGTGATGAATTCAAAGGGACGTTTGCGGTACATACGGTGCATTTCAATGAGATAGGGGAACTCGATCACACAGGGGCCGCACCACGTGGCCCATACATTGATTAAGTAAAGTTCATCCGAATTGTTTTTCATCAGGTCTTTCACGCCTTGAACACCGATTTCCTTGAGTTCGGCGGTTTCCTGATTCCATTTTTCAAGTGATTCTTTTGCCATATGGCGCTTGTCGGGCCATTTGATCGAACATCCGAAGGGCTTTGTGACTTTGGTTTCAACTTCATTGCCTTCGAGCAGGTCGTTCAATGCGTTGCGGGTGCCGTGCTCGGTCGGTTCGCCGCGGTCGTTATTGTCGATGCGTCCCCGATAACGCAATTTCCGCTCTGGGCCGAAAATGTAGACATGGGGGGTGGCTGCCGGACCGTATTGTTTCATCAATTCTGTGTGATCGCCCCCGTACAAATAGGGGAAATTGAATTTGTACATTTCAGCGCGAATTTTCATATCCTCAAGCGTATCACCCACGTCGGTATAACCGAGTTCATCCAACCGGACAGCTTTGGGATCATTTGGAGAGATGGCGACAAAAGCCACACCTTTGTCTTTGTAATCTTTTACCATTTTTTTGATGCGGCCTTCGTAAGCTTGGGCTGTGGGGCAGTGATTGCAAGTGAAAATTAAAGTGAGAATTTTTGCGTCTTCAAAATCGCTCAGGCTATAGGTTTTGCCATCGACCCCGGGCAATTCAAAATCAATTGCCGGTTTGCCTATTTCTAAGGGTTCTGGCTGTGCCGCCCATGCGGGGTGTAGGCTAATGGAAAATAATACAATGAACATAAAAAACCATATTCGATTCATAAGAAATAAGACCTCCATTTGAGTTAGAAAGTATCCATTTAGCCGAATGAAAAAAAATTTCCAGCCCCAACGGGGGCGCAATATGATAGCCAGGGGCAATCGCC
>CAZEZQ010000110.1:0-10628 GCA_964516245.1 uncultured bacterium
GATGTTCTCACCTGTTTGTTTCTTTTCATATTCCAACTCGACTACACTTCCCTTTTCCAATGCTGGGAACTGGATGATGGCAACATTGTAATCACCATATAAACGCTGTGCGGCATCGGCTGCAGATGCCGTGCTTCTATATTCTGGACGGGGAGCGTCATAATAGGTTCCATCCGGTTTCCACACCCGCGCCGTTTTTACACGAACATCTTCTTGCCCGCCTGTATAATAAATTCCTCGCGCTTGCAGCATGCGCACCCCGGTTTCGGTCAACACCTTAACCGCTTCACGCACGGTTTCGCTTGAATTTCCATTTTGATGCACTTTGACAACCTTTTGATCGAGCAATTTCACATAATTGGCGTTGGAGAGATCGAGCGTTTCGGGAACCTCAATGTCTTGCCAATTTAGCAAATAGGGCGCTGAGTAATTCTCCTCTTCCGGCTGTAGAAATTCCATATAATCCAAACACCAGGAATCAGATGGTCGGGCAGCCAAAGCTTTATGAATCGCATCCAACGCTTTTGCCGGTTGGTTTAATTTGGTATGGGCAATAGCGCGCAATCGGTGGGCTTCAAAGTAATGTGGAGATATTTGAAAAATCCGGTCCGTCACCTCCAAAACTTTCTGATACTCCATCCCGCCCAAATAATACTGCATTTTATTGTGCAATCCATTGAGAGAACTGGGGCGAATGTGTTTTTCATGCTCCAACAGTTTTTCGATTTTCGTAACATCACCCTTCCGAAACGCAATTTCTCTCAAGGGCGATATCGCCTTCATGAATGTGGGATCTTTTTCGAGTATCTCTTCCAGCAGAGATCCCTCTTCTTGATCGCTCAACCAGGATCTGGCGGTTTGATATTGATTCCACAACACCTCTACGCCAGGTTCTTCGATCGCTTTCAGCAAATCATACGCCGCTTCTGAAAGGCCTTTGTCACGTAACATTTCTGCTTGATACAATCGCGCCTTGGCAGGTACTTTGTGTTCTTTTTCCCAACCCCAAAGCAATTCCAATCCCTTGGTAGCGTAGGGTGAATTGTTGTAATAATCCAACAATCGCAAAAATGACGCGCGGTCGCCGGGATCCAATTCCAACGCTTTTTGATACGCCATTCGTTTTCGGTTTTCCACTTTTTCAGCATCGCCCAACACACGCAGCAGGAAAGGATTGCCGTTATACGCTTTATTGATTTGAGCCAAAATGGCTGGAACACTTTGATCATCTTCATCAACAATATGCATGCGCTGCAGCAATAGAGCAAAGAAAAGATATTCATGCGGGCTGGTGCCGCTGGCTTCGCCCAAAGCGCGCAGTTCCCGCAGGGGGATGGGGTCTTGTTCGGTTTCATCCGGTGCTTCTTGGTTTGACTGGGGTTGATGCTTGGAGTAATCGGCGTTGCTATCCAAGCCCGATACAATTTCAAGGGGAACTTCTTTAATCCCATTCGACTGAATGCGGGCATACACCCCAAACTTGCCACTTTCTCCCGATGAAAGTTTTATCAACAAGGTGTTTGCGCCCTTATGCAGATTCACTTGAATGTTGACTTGATCGGGAACCGGTTGGTGATACCGGTCGACATTCGATACCAATTTCCCGTTCACCCATGCTTTCAAGGCCCCGCCATGTCCTAATGAAAAAGTAGCGGACGTCTCCCGTTCAGCTACAACCGTTGCAGCCAGATAAGCACTCACTTCATTGGAAGGATCCATCCAATCATGGAGATTTAGATAACCGTCAATCCCCGCTTCTACAGAACGCCATTTGACCGGATACCGTTTGCCCTCATACGTTCCATCCAGATCGATTTCCAATTCCGGCTCAAATTCCTGGCTATGTCCACCTTTTTCAGCGTTGTCAAAAGGTCCTATCAGTATGAAATCGGAAATAAATCCCCATTCTTTATACGCTTCTTGCGCATCCTGCCAGCGGCCCAAACGTTTCAACAATTGCCCCTTTTGATATTGGAGATGATCGCGTAGATGATCGGCAATCGATTGGTCTTCTAAAAGGGTATCAATGAAATCAAGCAAAGATTCGATTGAATCTTTGCTTTCCACCCGGTGAATGGCTTCCAGCAAATACAACAACGCCTCCGGATGATGGCGCCCATGCTTTAACGCATTGGCGAAATGCTCCCATGCGGGTGTTTGCGTATCCCTGCTGGCTGAGAGATAAGCCAATCCCGTATGAGCAAAAACATCGGTGTTATCTTCTTCGATCGAATTTTGAAACGATTCGATCGCCCCATCGACATCACCTTGGCTGAAAAAGGCCTTCCACACATCATCTCCACGTGGAGGCGCCGCCTGTGCTGCCATAGTGGAAACAGCAAACACCAATAAAACGAGCAAGAACATAAAACGATTGCAAATAGCCTGGGGCTTTTTCATGAAACCAATCCCCGTTCGATAGTTAGAATAAGGTATTTGAGAATGATTTATTGTAGATGATTCTAAGACGAGATAATAGTACGGTTTGCAGGAATACAGAGTTACGCTTAGATACCTTCAGAAACCAAAATTGATCGGTTCGAAAACAACGAACCCCATGATGTAGATTTACTTGATTATCACTAGATTTACTTGATTATCACTAGATTTACTTGATTATCACTAGGAGAAGTGAAAATGCCTATGAAAGATCCTATCCATCCCGGTGAAGTCATTCGGGAACTATGCTTGGAGCCATTAGGCCTAAATGTAACCACAGCTGCTGCAGGGTTAGTAGTAAATCGCAGGACTCTGTCTGGACTTCTTAATGGCCGTACTGGAATTTCTCCAGAAATGGCCATCAGACTTTCAAAAGCATTCGGCGGCAGCGCTGAAAGTTGGTTGACTCAACAAATGCAATATGATCTCGCTCAAATTCAAAAACAGTCAGACCGTATTATTGTTCACCCATTTGTTAGCACTTAAAGAATATTGCCGTGCAAAAGCACACATTCGATTACAAATACAAAAATCACATTGCCATTTCGGGATAAGCGAGTGGCAGCCAAAAATATCGAATGGCAAACAAAATCGATAATATCAGCAATACAGGATGCACATCGCGTAAATTACCGGTACTAATTTTTAATATTGTGTAACTCATAAAACCGAAAGCAATCCCTTCAGTAATTGAAAAACTGAAAGGAATCATCACTATTGTCAGAAACGCGGGCAATGCATCGCTGGGTTTCTCCCAATCGATCAGCCGAATTGCCCGCATCATCATATAACCCACCATAATCAATGCCGGCGCTATCACGGGATACACATACCGGTTCGGGCCGATTTCAATCCCCTGCCCCAGCATTTGCACCAAAGGCGAAAAAAACAATGCCGCCAAAAATAACATTCCGGTCACCACATTCGCAAGGCCGGTGCGCGCCCCGTCGCTGATCCCCGAACTGGATTCCACATAACTGGTCACAGTCGATGTCCCCAACAGAGAACCAAACATGGTTCCTGCCGCGTCCGAAAACAACGCCCGGTTGGCGCGCGGCAATTTGCCTTCCCGCATAAATCCACCCAGTTCCGATACTCCCACCAAGGTTCCCACCGTATCAAACATATCAACAATCAAAAACACAAAAATTACAGAGAGCATTCTCCAATCGAATACAGCCGGTAGATTCAGTGCAAACAATGTAGGTTCAATCGAAGGCGGCGTGGAAAAAATTCCTTTGAATTCTACGATTCCATACAAATAGGCTGTGACGCCCGAAGTGATAATCCCCACCAAAATTGCCCCGCGCACATTCCAGCAGGTTAATATCATCGAAACAATCAACCCCAGCCCCGAAACCCATATATAAGGTTTGGTCAATTTCCCAACGCTGATCAATGTACTTGGATTGTCTACGACGACCCCCGCCCATTGGAAACCCAGCAGGGCGATCATCAATCCAATACCCACCGCAATCGATAGTTTGATCGAATTGGGTATGATCTCCATCACCATTTTGCGAAAGCCCACAAAACTCAGCAAAGCAAAAACCGCCCCCGACACAAACACCGCCCCTAGCGCCGTCTGCCAGGGTACTCCCATCCCCTGGCACACAATAATTGCAAAGAATACATTTAAGCCTACCCCAGGCGCCAATGCGATTGGATAATTGGCGTAAAATCCCATCAAGAAAGTCGACACCGAACTGGCGATACAAGTTGCCACCATCACCGAGTTGAAATCCATCCCACATGCGGAAAGAATCACCGGCTGCAAAAAGATGATGTATGACATTGTTAGAAATGTGGTGCACCCCCCTGCCACCTCACGGTAAACATTGCTCCCGTTTTCAGACAAATGAAACAATCGTTCAAACATAAGCAAACCACCCCTATGATGAGTTTTCAGTTTACGTTTTTGTTTATTGAGTTTTCTGATTCAATGCACAGCAAAATATTGTATTCGATTTGATCGATATAACTCCACCCAAAGAGATTTGAAATTTTGTAAATGTAGGGGCAGACCCCAGTGTCTGCCCCGAATGCTTATTTCTCTGAAGATAAAACCATTCTGCGAGAGATTTTCTCACAATTCACAAGTAAGAAACGATACATCAGAGGTTCACGATACCCGCTCGTTTCTATTGGAAACAAATGAATGCTTGCCAGCACTAATCAGCTCACGATTCAAATATTTCTGCGTCACACCAGCCCGTTTTTCCGCATCCGTCATGGCTGAGGTGCTGCTGCTTTTGTACGTGGCGCGCACTTGTAGATATCGATCGATCACACTTGATTCAGTAGCCTCATCTCCATTGGCAACTTGTTCTGGTGAGAGGTTAAGTTCCTGCATTGCCTGAGCGACACAAGGGACCACCCAGGCCGGACGGTTGACATGATTGTCTAGAAGCAGCGCCAGCCCGTATTCTGAAGTGATCAATTGAGAGAGGCTGTGATTGCCGAGTTTGGATGATTGACTAAAATAAAACCGATCCAAACGATTGATGCAATGCAAGATCTGAACTGACTTCACACTGGCATCCATCCCCGCGCGGGCAAAACGATAGGCCCAAATCGGATCACGCAACTGATCTTTATCAGCACTTGATTCCAACCTTCTCCCATTCAACGTTAACCAACCGGTCACCCGCCCCACATTCTCGGTGCCCAATCCAAATTGCCGAAAATACTTCTCAAACGAGTCGGGACCTTGATCTTGGATCAATTGCAATAGCTTTGGCAATTCGCCCGCATTCCCGCTTCCACCGGATGTCCATTGAAACATGCCAAAACTCAAAAAATGGGCATCCCAAGAATTGATGGCATCCATGCATCCCTCATTTTCAGCGGTTGCAAAAATGACATTCTGTTCAGATTCACTCAGTTTTAAGTTGGAGAGCATATCTTTGTTTGCTTCTACAAACCGTTCGGGCTTCTGATTGCCGATCCGGCTAATCCCCTTGCGGTATTTTTTGCCCACACGAAACTCTTCTTCCGTATCATCCAAAATTGCCATATAGATATTTCCCTCAAGAGCAATACGCACTTGATGGGTGGCGGCTGGTGTTACTGCCCGGTTGTCAGCAGCTGGCTGGCTTTGCCGCTCCGGCAGGTTGAGTTTTTGCCCCACCCGCAATTTCGATGGATCGGTGATGTTGTTACGCTCTGCGATTTCTCTCCACAATCCCTCTTGGCCCAATTGCTCTTTCGCAATCCCGATTAAAGTATCTCCCGGTTGGACGGTATACGTGTTCATTAAATTTCTTCTTCCTATTATTAATTTCCCAGGCGATCGGAGAGGATTGCTGTCCATTCTTCCACTCTCAATCGGCTAAACCCAACTATCCATCGAAACCTGAATACAATTGTGCCTAATATTTCTGAAGAACAATCGAATGTGCTAAAGTAATATAAAATAGTTTTAACAGATTCTCAATAAGAACCGAATCAACCAATATGGACCGTTCTCTCAAACATATCGCCACCACTTCACATGTCGATAAAGCCTATCTCTTCAATGCTGCATTGAAAGAGCGCGGCATTCATACACATGTAGACGAATCCGTTGCGAATCAACCGGTATTATTTCAATCCAACGTGACTGTTCGCATTTATGTCCACCCCGATGGCTATCAAGAAGCCTTGTCTCTTTTAAAGGATTCGGAAGAATTTGCTGATATCGCGGAAGGCAATGTAAAGCCCATTCAGATGCAAACCGATGCATGGAGCGGCCTGTGGCAGCCGCTTTGCCGCCTGGCCGCCCTTGCTTGCGCCGCCTTTTTGATTTGGCATTACTTTATGAAGTGGTTTTCTCCCGGGAACTAAACGCATTCAAATCTTCGGGCCGCCCCAGGCACACCAGAATATCACCTGCTTCAAATACCCAATCCGGTTTGGGATTCGCATAAACCTGCCCATTGCGATGAATTGATAACACCATCACCCCATATTGCTTGCGAATATCCGAATCTTTGAGCGATATTCCAACCATCGTGTTTCCTTCTTCTAATTGCACTTTTTGCACTTCGAGGTCCGACAGCCAATCATGCAAATCATGTGTGGATCGAACACCGGTGCTTACGCTGCGCAGCATTCCATAACCTTCGGCTCGAATTTCACGAATGTAGCTTTCGATTTCTTCTTTGGGAACCAAGTACCGTGTTAATACACGGGTAAAGATTTCCACCGAAGTTTCAAATTCTTCGGGGATTACTTCATTCGCCCCAAGTTTCACCAGGGGTTTCATCTCTTGCAGAAAACGAGTGCGGGTAATGATGTAGATATTTGGATTCAGCCGCCTTGCCAGTTCGGTGGTACGCCGGTTGGCTACAGGATCAGCTATGGTAATCACCAAAATTCGAGCATGCTCGATATGCGCATGCTCCAAAATTTCGGGATATGTCGAATCGCCGTAAAAAATAGGTTGACCGGCGGCTTTCTCAACGCGAACCGTGTCGGGATTCATTTCGATTACCATGTAAGGGATATCGGCATTTTTGGCGGCACAGGCCAAATTTCGACCGTTTAAACCGAAGCCTACGATTACGATATGATCGTTAAGTTTCTGAAACTCATCTTCTTGCGCGGCTTGCGAACGCCCATAAAACCCATGTTTCAAACGCCTGAATCCAGGCCAGGCCGTAAGACGCTCGGCCATGGCGGGAGCGTATTGAATGAGAAATGGGGTCAACACCATTGTCAAAATCGAAACCGACAAAAACAATTGGTATCCGTTGTCGCTTAACAGTTCATGTTCAATTCCCACCCGTGATAGAACGAATGAAAATTCTCCTACCTGAAACAAACTCAGGCCTACAATCAAACTGGCACGAAAGGGCAGCCCAGCTACCAATGCCGAGAGCGTACACAACAACGTTTTTACTATCACGACACTCACCAACAACAAAGCAATCAAACCCGCATTATTTACGGTAAACCCGCCGTTTAGTAACATGCCGATTGAAACAAAAAAGAAACTCACAAACATATCTCGAAAGGGCATCACTCCCGCCAAGGCAAAATGGCTGTATTGCGAACGAGACACTACCAGCCCTGAGAGGAACGCACCGAGCCCAATGGACAATCCTGCCCACGCCGTTAGCCAAGTGATGGCAAAACACAGGGCAATCACGGTTATGTAAAACAGCTCTTTGTTTCGTGTCCGGGTTATCTGATGGAGCAAGACATCGATCAAATGACTACCTACCACCAATACCAAAATAATAATGCCAAAGGCATTGGCCAAAGTCAGCGGTAGCGAATAGGCTAGATTTTCTGATTGCCCGCCCAGCATCGGCGTCACCAGGATCATGGGAACAATGATCAAATCTTGAAAGATCAAAATCGCAGCCGTGGTTTGCCCATGCGGTGATTCCACCTCAGCCCGTTCTTGCAACAATTTGAACACGATGGCGGTGCTGCTCAATGCAAAAAGAAACCCAATAAAAATGGTTTGCGGGACCGAGATGCCATACAGCATCAAAATCAAAACCACTACCGCAATGGTTAGACCCACTTGCAACCCGCCACCAACGACGATCGCGCGCCAGATTCGAGTTAGATTTTCAATCGACAGTTCGATCCCAATCGTAAACAAAAGAAAGATCACACCGATTTCGGCCAAGGCCTCGACCTCATGAACCGTGTGTATCCAAGCAAATCCATGAGGTCCAATTAGCGCCCCAACAACTAAAAAACCAATGATGGTGGGTATATTTAACGAACTACACCAATACACCACAATTACAGATGAAAGCAGAATAATTAAAATTTCAGTGAACAAAGGGATTGCCATGCTATACACCTTTAAAAGATCAAAATTTCACATTATATTGGCAATACCAACCCAAAAGATAAATAAGTAATTCATATTGAGAGTTTTCCCAAGTAAAATGAATAAGTAAAATTCGAAATGATCAAGTAAGACAATTCGGCAAAAAGTCCAATCATGCAAACAGTATCGTCATATATTGGAGCGCAGGCGTCTCGCCTGCACTTTATGTTGATGCAGGCGGGGACGCCTGCGCTCCAAATTAGACTTTTTGCCAGTACGTCAAGTAAGACAATCCACTTCCATTTCATTTGTCTCGGTAGGTCTCATTCTATAATTTAATTTTCATTTTCAAATGGCTAAATGATTATCGATAATCATTCTCATTGATTTGTGTAGAGATACGAACTTGAGAATTGCTAGAGATTGTCACTTGCAGAAGAAATACGTTGCCCCGTGCTTCCAACGTCCTACGTTTCAATAATAATATGGCAAATAAATTTGGTCGGAATTTTGAATTCAAAATACAAACGTTTCATAATACAAAGACTTTCTAGGGAGTGAATTTTCATGCGAATTGAAGCAGAAAAAGCATTGAATGATCCTGTAATACAATACATGCGAGCTGATTTTGCTCAACTGAATATGAAACAAACTGTAGAAGATGCCCTGAACGCGATTCGCAAAAATCCACCTGAAGGTAGAATAATCTATTTCTATGTAGTGGATGATGATAATCATCTAAAAGGTGTAATACCAACTCGTCGACTGTTGTTAAATTCTCCTGAAACAACCATTGATGAAATTATGATTCGAGAATTAATTACCATACCCAATACGGCAACAGTCTATGATGCATGCGAGTTATTTGTTTCACATAGGCTGCTTGCCTTTCCGGTGATTGACCAGGAACAACGGCTTCTTGGTGTGATTGATGTCGAACTCTATACGGATGAACTAAGAGATTTTGACAAAAAAGAAGTCGAAGATGAAATATTTCAATTGATTGGGATCCATCTTATTGATACTCAGCATGCTTCTAATCTCACGATTTTCAACAAGCGATTTCCATGGTTAATTGCCAATATAATTGGGGGGATATTAGCCGCATTCCTATCGGGGTTATTTGAGACAGAATTACAAAATACTGTAGCGCTCGCATTATTTATCCCCATAGTATTAGCACTATCTGAAAGTGTGAGTATTCAATCTGTAAGCCTTGCCTTGCAAGTCATACATGGGAAAAAACCAACAGTGATTGAAATTTTCAAAAAACTAATTTCAGAATTCGTGACCGGCCTTTTTTTAGGAATTGCGTGCGCTCTTACCGTTTCAATTGTGGCGTTGCTTTGGCTCGGTCAAATGTATTTTGTTTTATGTTTGCTTGTAGGGATTGCAAGTGGTGTGACATGCGCCGCAATGATAGGGGTGTTGGTGCCTAACCTGATCCGGTATTTCCACCGGGAACCGCATGTTGCTTCCGGTCCTCTATCTTTAGCTATTACAGACATGGTGACGCTTCTAATTTATTTCTCTCTGGCGCGTTGGTTATTGGGTTAATTTCAATGATCTAATTCCACTCAACAAATTGATTCACTTGAGGGAAAGCAACAATTCTGATTGAACATAATTTTATAAAAGCAAGTTTGGAGACTTACTATGCAAAGAAGAGCCTTTACTTTAATTGAACTGTTGATCGTAGTCGCCATCATCGGCATTTTAGCTGCCATAGCGGTACCCAATTTTCTCAATGCCCAAATTCGGGCCAAAGTGGCCAAGGTGGTTTCTGAGCAACGCGCGGTTCGCGACGCCTACCTGCAGTATTTCATGGATCGCAACGGCTGGCCCAAACACATTGACGGCGACACCGCTCAGCACAAATTTGTCACAACTCCAATTGCATATCTGTCTTCATCCATTTCCGACCCATTCCTGCCAGCGCGAATGAGCGATACCCCCGAATGGGGATGGTTCAAAGGCCAATACCATTTGGAGCCCGCTCATTTTTGGCATACAGGCAATTGGCCGGGCTTGGCGAACAATCATCCCGAGTATTGGGCGCAGCAGGGAAATACCGCCTTTTTCACCATGAGTATCGGACCCGACGCCGTTTTTGAAATGCAAACACCAAACGCCAACCTTTATGATGTCAGCAATGGCACCACCAGCCACGGCGATATCATGACACCTGTCTCAGCCTCTTACCGGCAAGGCTATCCCTACACTACCGGTGATTGGACCCAACAGTAAAAATACAAATTCAATAACAACCCTCTTGTGATGCAGGCATCTTGCCTGCATTTTTAGCAAGCATCTTACCTGAATATCCGGCAAAAAGTCCGATCTAGAAAACGACTACATAATATATATTTACGCGGCTATCCAACATGCACTGCATGTTGTTGCAGGCGAGGACGCC
>CAZEZQ010000111.1:0-10612 GCA_964516245.1 uncultured bacterium
TATTCCAAATAAGCATTTTCGAAGGTGCGTTCTTTTTCGACGCCTTTGTAGACCACCGGGGTGCGTGAGGTGCCGGTCCATACTTGTGCGATGTAGCCATCCATGCCGGGCAGATGGGCCAGCATCGATTCGGGGCTGACAATGCCCCAGGCCGAATAATTGATGAGCGTATGAGTGGGCACATAACAGCGCACTCTTTCGCCTTGGGATTCGCTATACTCTTTGGCGTATGAGAACAATTGGCCCAAGGCATCAAAATAGAGATGATATTTCAACCGGGCAGAGCGGTAGGTGGCTTCAGGAGACTCATGCTGCGGCTGCCAGGGCTCACCGTAATACTCTTGCCATTCGTTTTTGAAGCCTTCGCTATAGCCGCCCCGGTTCCAAAATTCGGGTTCTTCCAGATGAATGGCGCGTACATCATGATCGATGGCGCGTTTGATAAGTGATTTCAAATAATCGATATAGCTTTGGGTAGGGACCATATACGGCACGGTGGGGCCGTGCATAATCATTTCGCCATTTCGCTGTACCTGGCCTTCATCGTGATGCGTTTCGCCATCGAATTCTCCATTGATGTAATCTTGATAGCCGCCCCAGGCCACGCCGGTCATAAAATGAATGCCATAGCCGCGTTTTTTCCAACTTTGCAGGCGCTCTTGAAATGAATCGTTCATGCCGTAGACCAAGGTGACATCCGAACGCAGATCCAACTTGGGGCTCCAAGGCGAAGCGGTTTGAAAAACGGTTTTCTCTAAAGGTTCGGCTGCTGTTGTAAGAATGATGAAGCATAAAAAAATGGTTACATGTGTAAGTTTTGCGCAATACATGTTTACTCCTGAACTTTATATTGCTCTTGCAGAATCGCGTTTTCTTCGAAAACTGCGTGCATAATCACTGTACGTGAATTGGTAGTATACACGATATGGATTTTGCCATCCTTGGTTTGGATGGCATAGGGGTAGGCAAAGGTGTTGTTGCCGGTTCGAATGTCACGCCTGTAAGGATAGGTTTTGTCGTTATCGGTTGATATCGCAACCGTGAGCGGTGTGCGTTCGTTCATGCTGTCGTTGTAAACCAAGAGCAGATGCCCGTTTTGTAGTTTGATGAAATCGATGGCCGCGTTGGGATTTTTGAATTGAGTTTGTTCAGCGTCGCTCCATGTGTGGCCGCCGTCATGCGATTCGGCGCGCAGCAGATAGCCGTCATCGGTAGGCTCATAATCACCGCCGCGGCGAATGCAGCACACCAGATAGTCATCCGTGATCTGCGCCACTTGGGCTTGCAGGTTGCCGGTGGGGGAATGAATGCGGTTGGTTTCGCTCCATTCTTTGGCCTTTGGATCGTATCGCATAAAGAACGAAGTTGAATCGGGGGCGACGCTTTCGGTATCGTGGCCCTTTTCGCTATAGAGGGGGAGCAGATAATCGCCGTTGTTCAATACGATGGGCTGGCCGCGAACCATGGTGCCTTCTTCCATAGTGAGCATGAACGAATCGGACCAGGTTTTCGCGCCATCCGATGAAATCTTGGCTTTGACGCGGGAGGTCGACCAAGTATCGCCGTAACGATTGACGTAAAACAGCCATACCAATCCATCCGGCGCCTGCCAGACCACTGGATTGCCTTCGGAGCGGTTGGGAGTATCGGCAATAACTTTGGGATAACTCCACTCGCTTTCGCCTTTTTTCTTACGTGCGCCATAAACCGCCGTATCAGTAGCGTATTCGCCTTCACCGCCGTAGTAGGCGATGTACAAATCACCATTGGCTAACTCAGTGATCGAAGCAGGGTGTTTGTAGGGCCCGGGGTGTTCGGGGCCGAAGACGCGTTGGATGTGGATGTCGTCGGCTGTGAAGCCGGAGGATGCGAAACAATATATACTTAGCAAAAAACAAAGAATTCTCATAGAGACACCACAATCAGTTAATAGAGTTCATTGATTTTACACAAATATAAAGATTTGACGATCCTGGTTCTACCATTCCAAAAGGCTCCGCAATATCGCGCGGCAAAGGCTCGTCAAAGCCTTTCATCTGCATTCCTTTCATTATGCCAAATGGAAACGGCTCTTTTTTCTTGGAGGATGATTTTGAAACGAGTTGCACCAATGCATCCTCTTTTGTGATAATAATTTCTCCTCCTACTTTTGCCTTATCGAACAAATTTGACAATTGGCTTTCTGCGTCGTGAACATCTATCTGCATCTTAGATACCCTTTTGGTGTAAACTTATGTTTTATAATTATAATGTCATCAGTTAGATAGTCGGGCAATACATTATATTTTTTATTCGGTCTGTGTGTGAAATACTTAAACTTATTCAAATTCTCTCCCTGCCAGCCGGTTGGTTTCCCACTCCTGGCCAGTGGCGAACACTTGCACTTCATAGGGGCCAATCCGTGTTAGCAATGAACCGTTTTGTATCGTTGTGGAATTATCACTATACAGCAATTGAAGTTTTTTGCTATTCAATCGTTCAAGTCCATTTACCTCGACCCCCATGTGCCAACGGTCATCTTCGTTGACCAACACAATAAGCCATTCATTGCCATGTTGGCGGGCAAAGGCTTGGACGCCGCGGGTTTTTTCATCATCGGGAATTTCAATTAAATTGACTTCAATCGTCTCAAGATTCGGTTGCACTAAAAATGGTTGTAGGGCTGAGAGTTCGCTGATAAGTGCATAGAGAGATTGGCGGAATGCATCAGATTTCAAATAATGCGAGCCCCAATAGAGGATGCCATCAGCGCTGTGGGCGATGACATCATAGGCCATAAAACGGGATTCTTTGAAGGTGGGGTAGGCGGTATCGGTTTCGCCGTAATAATCGCCCAACTCGTTCCACGAGAAAGCCTGCATTACCATATATACAGGACGGTTTTGGCCCACCTGCTTCCATCGTTCGGTGGCGCTGGCCATGCGGTGGATGCGGCGGTCGTCTTTTTTTACGGGATAGATGTCGCAGCCGGTGATATCAACAAAATCCAAATATCGGCGGACGTAAATCAGATCGCTTTGCAGGGCTTCGTTGATCCAAACCGGCCGGTCATGCGAGTCGACTGAACGAATATACTCCACCGTTTCGCGCATGTTGGGGATAATTTTCGCGGCTTGTTCTTGTGCGTATTGCACTGCGTTATCAGTTTGCTTCCACCAGGCGCGGGGGACTTTGTGAATGTTGTGCTCGCGATAGAGCCGGCTGAAAGCGGTGAAATTCCATACGATTTCATCCGGCCCTTCCCACACGGCCAAGGCGGGGTGACCGGCCACCGATTGGATTTTCTCTTTCAAACCTTCGGTGAGGCCATTCTGAAAAGGTAGAGGCATGACTCCTTGTATTCCCACAGCATGAACGCGGTCCAGATCATTTTTGTTACGGCAGCGGATCAGATTGACTCCTGCATCCGCCATTTTTTGCAAAGCATCTTCTTCTTCGGGCAATTCATAAAATCCAATGGGGAATAAGGTCTGATTGTTTTGTTGCAGATAACCGGTGTGTTGAGCCCACGTATACGATGCGCAAGTCAAAGCAAAAAAGAACAGCAATAATGCATTATGATGTCCAGTCATAATTTCTCTCCCTTAGTTGTTTTTCTTATACACATAAATATGAACATCCAAACCTTCAAATTCATCAAAGAAAGAATGATTGCGAATGGATACCATTCGGTTTTCTCCTACTACCTCCAATTGCTGCGCATTCTTCAATTCTGTAGGCAAAGCATGAAAATCGGCGGCGGCTGGGTCAATCGATGTGTTTACAGCGAATAATGTGATTTGATTATCAGTTTCGGTGCACAGCATTTCAATTCCATTTGTGATGGTAGAGCCCCGTTCGTGATAGCGAAGGGTGGGTTGATGTAAGAGTTTTCTTCCAAGTATAGAGGGAGTCAAATCATTGATTTCATTCAACACTTTCGACAAGTCTTGTAGAAATGAATGCTCGGAGGGGACGTAATGCAGGCCCCAATACATCAACCCCCGCACTCCATGCACAATGGCGTGATAGGCCATGAAGCGGCTTTCATGAAAGGTCGGGTATCGAATCAATTCTGGATCACTGTCTTCGCCACGCAAAGATTCCCAGGCAAAGCCCTGCAAGACCAGAAAAACGCTTTTGTGTGCTCCCGCCACTTGTTTCATTTTGCCGGCATATTCGCCCACACAGCTGGGAGTTTGATTGGGCAAGTCGCCGTGGCGGCCATCGGGGGTAATGGCATACATCTCGCCCAAGCCCGGTGGAATGATGGGGTATATATCGGCGCACACGATATCACAAGCTGGATTGTAGCGGCGCAGTGTCGCGACAGTGTTACGGGGAGCATGATTTAAATAAACAGGATGATCTGGATCCAGTGATTTCAGATATTTGTATCCTTCAATCAGACCTTCTGGGCGAACACGTGGTATGGCATGTTTTTTGTTGGTCCAAGCCGGTTCATCCACACTTTCCCAAAACAACAGCTGAGAATGATTGGAGTATTGTTTGACAAGATCTTGAATTCTTTTCTTTTTGGTATCCGTTTTTTCAGAGAGATCAAGTGTATGGCCAAACGAGTGCCATACCCACAATCCCGCTTCTTTTGCATTTGCCCAATCTTCTTCGTTTGTTGAGACGCGAACTAGATTGAAACCCAAGTCTTTCGCATCACGATCATTCATTTCCTTCGGCAGGCCATACGCACCTATGGGGAAAATACGTTGCCCCTGTATTTGGAGAAAGTGGCCAGGACCAATAGAAACATTTGAGCCTGCCTGGACTGCAAACAGTATGCTTGCCATGATAAAAAATAAATTTGGTAATCGACGCATTGCCATGTTCCTTTTTTATTCAAAATAGATGATGATGATTCGGCAAAAAGTCTTTTTTGGAGCGCAGGCGTCCTCGCCTGCAACAACATACAGCGTGGGTTAGATACCTATCTTGCTTTATATTGTGTGGCCGTTTTCTGGATCGGACTTTTTGCCGAATCTTCAGTTGATGGCATTGTTCTACAACAGATTTTTTCATTTGAATAGGTGGGAATGGTTTGTGAAATCAGAATTTTCAAAATAGGTGGAAAAAGGGGAGGGAGAGTAGGAATACATGTATTTTTTTTTACAATGGATTTCAAAAGAATTTTTGAACAAGGAAATGGGGAACACGATGAAAAAGAATCTTGCGTTAAACAGCGATCCAATCCAATTCACGCGCCGCGAATGGTTATGGCTTAGCGCGTTGGGAACCATGGCGTATGCGAATACGGTACCGGCTGTAGTGCCCGCCGATGCAGCGGAAGAATCTTCTTACACACCGCGCAACCGCTTCCCCCGGATGGTTCATGAATATTACGTGCAGCAAGTTCGTGAAGCCGAAAAAAGGAACATACAAGAAAAATCGAAAATCAATAACAAAGATAAGGCCGAAGCCTATGTTCGTGATATTCACAAACGTGTGCAAGAATGTTTTGGGCCCTGGCCAGAGAAAACTCCCTTGAATCCACGCATTACCAAAACTATCGAGCGTGATGAATACACAATTGAAAACGTGATCTTCGAAAGCCGCCCCAATTTTTTGGTGACGGGCAATTTGTATATCCCCAAGAATCGTGATTTCCCTCTGCCTGGAGTCGTAGGCACTTGCGGCCATTCTTCCAATGGCAAAGCCTATGAGGGCTATCAAGCCTTTGCCCAGGGCTTGGCGAAGATGGGCTATGTGGTCTTGTTGTATGATCCCCTTGGCCAGGGGGAACGCTTGCAGTATGTGGATGAAGATTTGAAATCAAAGATTGGCGTGGGGGTGCGGGAGCATCTTTATGCTGGCAATCAGCAATTTTTGGTGGGTGAATTTATCGGTTCATGGCGGGCCTGGGATGGCATTCGCGCTTTGGATTATTTGCTCACCCGTGAAGAGGTGGAGCCCAATCAAGTAGGCGTGACCGGCAATTCGGGTGGGGGAACCATGACCACTTGGTTGTGTGGGGTTGAATCGCGATGGAGCATGGCGGCTCCCAGCTGTTTTGTCACAACCTTTCGCCGTAACATGGAAAACGAATTGCCCGCCGATACCGAGCAATGCCCGCCCCAAGCCCTGGCGTTGGGGCTCGATCACTGCGACTTTTTGTTGTGTATGGCTCCAAAACCTGTGATTATTTTGGCCAAAGAGAAAGATTACTTCGATGTACGCGGTTCGATTGAAGCGCAGAAGCGCTTGCAGAAAATCTATGAGTTGCTGGATGCCAAAGACAACATCGGGCTGTTTGTTGGACCCACCTATCACGGCTATTCGCAAGAAAACCGCGAAGCCATGTACCGCTGGTTTAATGATGTCACCCAAATTTCAAACCGCAGAACCGAACCCAATATCCAAGCGGAAGATGATGAAACGCTTTGGTGCGCGCCCAAAGGCCAAGTATCCACACTCGGTTCGCGAACGGTGTTTTCGTTCACCAAAGAAAAATCGGAAAGATTGAAGCAGCAACGCAAAGCGCTTCGGGGGGAAGCATTGAAACAATCTGTGACGGAAATGCTTCGATTGCCCGAACGAAAACACAATCCATACTACCGTATCCTGCGTCCCCATTCTTCGGATGAGTATCCACTGAGCCGCGCCGCGGTGTATGCGGTGAATACCGAACCGGGGATTCATGCGCTGGTGTATCGCTTGTCGGATGACCGGCTGTATTCACGTCCACCGAAAATCGGCCAGCCCGCGTTGTTGTATGTCTCGCATCATTCCAGCGATGCCGAATTGCGGACGGAAGAGATCATCCGGAAAATTATGGAAGAAGATCCCGAGAGTGTTCTCTATGCCTGTGATGTGCGTGGTGTGGGAGAATCGCGCCCGGGTACGACCGGCAACGAATGGTTGGATCCTTACGGGAGCGATTACTTCTATGCCATTCATTCCTTGATGATGGATGCCCCTTATGTGGGGCGGAAAACGCACGATTTGTTAACGGTTTTGGATTGGTTGAAGGGCAATGGGCATTCGGAAATTCATATTCTAGCGAATGGATGGGGAACTGTGCCCGCAACCTTTGCCGCTTTGCTATCGAAAGAAGCGACGCGTGTGACCTTGCAAAATCCACCCACTTCTTACACAGAGATTGCGGAAAATGAAATGTATGGCTGGCCGCTGTCGTCTTTTATTCCGAATGTGCTTTCGCGGTTTGATTTGACCGATTGTTATGGAGAATTAAAGTCGAAACAACTGCAAATCGTTTAGATGACGAAGCGGCAAAAAGTCTATATTGGAGCGCAGGCGTCTCGCCTGCTTCTACATATAGTGCAGGATCTCCCCTGCTTCTACATATAGTGCAGGATCTCCCCTGCATCTACATACAGTGCAGGATCTCGCCTGCTTCTACATACAGTGCAGGCGAGACGCCTGCGCTCCAATATTTGGCAACATAAAATGCTAACTTATACTTTTTTCCTAAGATATTATCGGCAGAAAACGATACCGGTTTAGGCTTTCCTCAGAATAATTTTTGATTCCATATCGTGGTGATTTTTTTCCTCTCTTCGGCACTTTTTTCCTTAAGGTTGTTGTTCGAACGACGATGATACTGAAAGGATTTCTCATTCTGGATTTGTATAGGAATGCTCTATTCAAATAAAAGAAACATCTCCATAGAACAAAAGAGAGAAGGGAGGTCATAAGGTCGATTTCTCACATAACCCGTCTGCGCTGATCGAGCGCCATAGGTTGACCGCCTGTGTGTATGGGCAAGTTTCAATGATCGGAAACTCATAGGGGAAGGATGCCCCCACTTTGAAACCGAATTGGAATTCGCACCGGAACGCGTGCTTCGCACCCACTCGTTCTGATATTGTTCCTGTCGGCTTCAAAACGAGCCATCCATATACTACGCACCCAATGGCCAAAATCGCATATTGGCCGCATTCCGGCAGGGAAGCCGGAATTTTCTTCAAGGAGGAAGAAGAATATGAGTATTTCCAGAATTGCCAACAACATTTCTGCGCTTACCGCGCAGAGAAACTTAGCCGCAACCGGCCGTGATTTGCAAAAATCCATCGAACGGTTGTCTTCCGGTCTTCGCATTAACCGGGCGGGCGACGACGCCGCGGGTTTGAGCGTCGCCAACCGGTTGAAGACTCAGGTTCAAGGTTTGAACCAAGCTGTCACCAACGCCTCGCAAGGCATCAACTTGATCAATGTGGCTGAAGGGGCGCTTGAAGAAACTACGGTACGGTTGAATCGTATCCGCCAGCTGGCGATTCAATCCGCCAACACCGCGGTCAACGACGTCAAAGCCCGAAACGCTTTGCAGGATGAAGTTTTCCAAAGTATTGACGAAATCACTCGAATCGCCAATACCACCCAATTCGGAAGCAACTTCTTGCTCAATGGTGACTTTGAAATTAAAACCACCGATATCGAAGGCCAGGAAGATATTGGGGTCAACATTGACGCCTCACCTGTGGCTTCGACATTGGCCGACGGCAAATCTTTCCTTAACATCATCAAACTCGAAGAAGGTTTCAGCCAAATCATTACCGGTGATGGCAAGGGCAACCAGCAAATCCTCAACACCGGTATCACCAACAGCACCGATATCGCCGTTACGTTTGCCCGTTTTTCAGATCAAACCGCGCTCACCGCGGGCGATAACAAATTGACGGGAGCGAACGCCACCACCGGTACAACAATCGGGGGCGGCCAATTCGCTCTCAATGGTGTGTCGATTAACGCCACCGATATTGTTACCTTTACGGGAGTATTGTCTGACGGCGTGACCCAATTCAACGGTTCGTTGAGCGTGGGGGCTGCTGCTACAGTAGGCACGGCAGCCGGCAGCCAGCTCAATCTGGTCGGGGCCATTAACCAAGCCATCGACGATGCTGAAAAAGCCCGATTTGGTGTAAGCGATGCGAATAGTGTGCCCACCGCTTTCCGAACCACTGTCTCTATTGGGGCGGGAGCGACTGGGGGACGCCTCCAGTTGTTTAGCGATGGCAATTTCATCAATCAATCTGATTTGGACTTTGCTATCATTCGCGATGGGAGAATTCTCACCACGGCAAACGATGTCACCCGTTCGGGCGAGATTGGAGCCGACACCATTCTGTCAGGTTCCGGCCAAATTGGAAACTCGATCACAGCCATTACTGGTTCCACATTTAACACTGGGCAATTCAGCATTGATGTGCAAGATGTTCAAGCAGCCCAACAGAGAAAAGTGGAAAGCACAATTTCACTTCTGGATGCGAACGGCACCGTGTTAACCCGTTCAACCAGTATTTCGACATCGACAGGGAACAAAAGCCTGGTGATTAACGGAACGTTCGTGAATGGTGTGTATACAGGTGGAACCTCGCTGCAAAACAACGATACCATCACACTCACCGGAACCAATGCGGACGGCACCACCTTCGAAGGCATATTCACTTTGAAGACGGGTACGGCGGATAGTGCTGCAGCCGATACAGACTTGGATGACTTCCAATTCAATTCTATCTCTGGATTGATCTCAGAATTGAATTTCCGGACACGCGATTACCGGGGTGCCGGATTCGATGACTTGGATGGAACCCAAACCCGTTTCGAAGACGCCATTTTCACCCTTACAGCAAACGGGACCTTGCAATTGACGGATGACGCAGGCAAAACAAATTCTCAAACCGCCTTCACATTGACCTTTAACAATGGAAACGTGAATGAAAACTTCACCTTGCAAGACGATGCCGAACTGGTGCAAGAAGGCTTTGCTGAAACCGCTACGTTCAGTATCGAAGGTGGAGCATTGGTCCGTGCGGAAGCGGGTGATGTGATTACTCTCAAAGGTCCACAGGCAACCATTGAAGGCATTCCACAGCCTGAAGTCACGCTTCGAGTAGGCACAGGCTTCTCAGCTGGGGCCGACAAACTGGAAACCAATGCCCAGATCTTCGCGGGTAGTTTGAACGGCGGCGCGGTAGTCACCTTCCAAAACGGAAACCAGGACGTGGTGTTTGTTGACGGGACCAGTGGCGGCAACCGCGGTGTGGCCCGATTCGTTACGGTTGACTTTGATGCCATCATCGATGTCACCAAGCGAACCGATGGGCTTCCCGACACCGGCCGGACTCTGGTAATATCGACCAACAACAACTCACTGAACTTCCAAGTCGGGGCCAATGCCGAACAGGCGTTTACGGCATCAATTGGTGACTTGACATCAGAAAACCTCGGTTTTGGCCGGGGATCGGGCCGAACGGTGAACGACATCAATATCGTCAGCATTCCAGGGGCCAACGAAGCCATTCGAATTGTTGACGAAGCGTTGGATCAGGTGAACAAAACCCGGTCCATCCTCGGTGCATCAACCAACCGTTTGGAAGCCACCATTTCGAACTTGAGCGTCTCGGCCGAAAACTTGACCGCAGCCGAATCTCGAATTCGAGATGCTGACCTGGCCAAAGAAACCACCGATTTCACCAGAAATCAGGTATTGTTACAGGCCGGCCAGTCTATATTGGCCCAGGCCAACTTCCAAAGCCAGGGATTCCTTTCCTTACTTGGATAATCTTTATCCTTTTGCGTTGGCTGTATAATCAAATTCAAGGCGGAGCTTACGCTCCGCCTTTTTTGTTTTGCCCAGCGAAGCGGGCAAACCCGGCTTGCT
>CAZEZQ010000112.1:0-8450 GCA_964516245.1 uncultured bacterium
ATCATCATCATCACGGTTATTGCCCGGCCTATCATCATCGTCTAACCATGGTGGACCGTTGCCAGGCCGTTCGTCATCATCATCATCACGGTTATTGCCCGGCCTATCATCATCGTCTAACCATGGTGGAACGTTACCGGGATGATCGCCATCTTTTTTCCGTCCAAAACCAATACCGGGCCGGTGATCGCCATCTTTATTTTTAAACCGGTTTAATATCGTATCTGGCCGTCGGTTATTCTCATCATCATCCATAGGTGGATCAGGCAAGGTGATCATAGTGCCACATTCCAGAGTTACTGAAGTATGAGGAAGAATGTTAAGCCACCTTCCTACAAATATCCCTCGTGCCTTCGTATGAGTTTTAATCGTAAAGTGACTATTGGGGGCAAATATTGAGGCTTGAATAAGATTGTGATTTCCGATAGAAACCGTTCGTTCTGTCTCATACAAGGTTTCTGCATCTTTCTCATTTTCACCAGCAACAAAAAAGGTAATATCACCTGCGGTTAAGTATGTCCCTTTTTGAGGTCCAATATATACGCGGATGTTGGAATGAAGCCGGTTTTTGATTTTTACAATGGAAGGCTTTTCAAATGCCACCTGGTTGCTTCCAAACAATACCATGTTTTCAAATGCGTACACTCCACCTTCCAAGATTAAGTCGGCTCTATTCATCACCCAAACGTTTTTGTAAGACCCTGGTGCTAGAGTTTTTGTCTTGAAGGGAGATACGATCACATTTTCAGTACCCGAGTTGATCGTAGATGGAAACGTGGGGCTGGGGTCTGCCGTGGGCAAAGGCAAAGGTGATGTAACCTCACCGATAATTTTTGCGAATTTATGGGCATCAAGTTCGTTGAATATCACATTCCCAAAAATTACCGAATGATTTTTAATCTCAATCGTATCTCCATAGATGCTTCCTAGAACCTTGGAGAAAGGACTTACGGCTAATTCGGTGCCGTAGCGGACATGGGGTTGTTCAGCCGCTGTGGCTGCTCCAACATTTCCAGTCACGACAGTATGAGGTTGTAATACAAGACTATGTTGAGCGAAGAGCGCAGTGGCACAATTGTTTAAGCATACTTTAGGAATGTCTTCACCCTCATCCACAAACAAATGTTGTCCCATAAATGTATCATCTACATCAATGTCACCACTTTCATTTTGATCGTATGCCGCAATTACTACATAGGTGCCTGGATCAACGTCAAGAAAAACGTTGCCATCGGCATCTGTCGTACCGGTACCGTCTAAAATGGGTGGACAGCTCAAATAAATTTTGTCATAAAAGGCAGATAGGGCGCCATCGCCCATGGCTCCATCCGCCAAATCGGCGCATGACCCCGTTGAAGCGTCAAAGACTCGTACTTCGACATCCGATAAAAAGTTTTGCAGATTGTCTTCAATCAATTTCACCTCAACTTCCAAATTTCCGGTTTCCTCGGCTTGAAAGGTGACGACCGGGTTTAGAGGCGTAAATGCTGAATCTGCAGCCGCTTGTGAACTATTTGGATATGCAATCATTCCCAATCCAAATAAAAGAGCGCACATGAACCAATAAATACTTCGACATGTTTTACAATTTGTGTAAATCATAGTTCTCTCCTTTTGTATTTTTTATAAACCACTAATATTCGGGATCAAATCAAAAAAAACTTTTTTTATGTTTAACATGCTAGACAAGAAACTATAAACAAAAAGCTTCATCTAAATAAAAAATTTTATTTTAGTGTAATGTTTTATTGCAAAGAGGAAGGTTTCATTAACAATATATACGCATTGCAGATAGATTCAGGTGGGTTACTTGATTCAATGATTCTAGAAAATAACTCATAGTCTGCCCCGAATATGAGTTCATAATTCATAAACTTCATTCTATGAGAGGCAATCACTCTCATAACAACCGTAAAATTTATACATATCAAAACCTATTTCGTAGTACAAACGATGATGATTACATTTAAGTCAAACCGGCAAAAAGTCCAATCCAGAAAACGACAACACAATATATAGCAACATAGGTATCTAACCCACGCTGTATGTTGTTGCAGGCGGGGACGCCCACCAAGGCGCGTCTATGACCTGCGCTCCAAAAAAGACTTTTTGCCGAATCGTCATTTAATGTTCATAAGAAATAAATTGTTGTTACCATATAAAATATCAAATAAAAAAACTCTAAAATAACACTCCTTATTTTTTCATTTCCGGTTCATTCAAATGTTCAACTTTAATTTGCATCTTTAATTGGCATAGAAAGGAATTACGCACTATGAAGATATTACGATATGTTTTATTGACAGTTTTTCTGTTTGTTTTTCAAATTGGTTTTGCTGGTGAAACTCTGACTGTCATGACCTACAACATTCATCATGGTGAAGGTATGGATGGAAAAATCGATATGATGCGCATTGCGGATGTGATTGAATCTGTTTCACCTGATTTGGTGGCGTTGCAGGAGGTCGATCACATTACCCGGCGTTCCAATGGAGTCAATCAAGCGGCTGAAGTGGGACATTTAACCGGTATGAATTATGCTTTTGGCAAAGCAATGGAATTTGAAGGGGGATTTTACGGATTGGCCGTGCTATCACGCAGTCTCATTGATGGGAAGAAGACCCATACATTGCCTTTTAGCCCAGGACATGAACCACGAATCGTTTTGGAAATTAAGATTCGGCATGAAGGGGAAACAATCACATTTTTCAATACCCACTTGGATCATATCACCGATTCGCCGGATCGAATGGCAGCCATCAAGTCAATAGAAAGTTTGGTTGAGAAAAACCCCAATCAGTCCATTATTCTGGCAGGTGATCTCAATGCGCTGCCTAATTCAAATGAAATTGAACGGCTGCGTAAACATTGGATGATTGCAGGTGATGCTGCTGAACTTGAATCTTTCCCTAGTTCAGATCCAAACCGATTAATCGATTATATTGCAGTCCGGCCTGAAGAAAGGTGGAAAGTTCATTCCACCCGCGTCATTCCAGAAAAAGCAGCCTCCGATCACCGCCCCATTGTGTCAGAAATTGAATTGGTGCAACAATAACTTATTAATACTTTAAAAAGCCCAGCCCGCCAAAGGCAGACTGGGCTTGAAGAATCTTGCTTTACAATCCCACCAATGAATCATCACAAGGGAACGAAACACGCGCCCCCAAACGGATCATGTCTCCAAAACTAGTCAATCCATTTGACACATCATAGGTTACGGTGTTTCCCCAAGTGTTGGTGTAATCTGGTCCAGCGCTGGTTAATTTGAATTCAGAGCATCGAGCTTGTTGGGGAACAAGCGAAACCCCGCGATGATGAATTCGACTCCATGCCTCTGTATAATCGTAGGTTGTATAGTTCTCGTTTTGGGTTTCGTTCATTCGTGTGCCTGGAGGGCCATAGATAAACGGATCTTGCGGGACAGACGACATATAGGCGATCGGAGTGGTTAATGGAACCAACCGGGCTGGCAGAGGGTTGCGATTGTTGCCATCGGCATTGATCCATGGAGGATAAATGTTGTTATCCACCCGATATGATTCGAGGGCGGTGACAATCGAGCGCATTTCCGATTCGGCTTTCGCAATCTTCGACCTCATCATGGCGTTGAGAAAATTTGGCACCGCAATCGCTGCAAGTATTCCAATAATCGCCACCACAATGAGCAATTCAATTAAAGTGAATCCTTTCATATCCATTCTCCCTATATGCTGCGTTAGATTCGTATTCATACAATTTTAACATAGCATGAAATTAGCAGATTGGAAGAAAAATATAAAAAAACTTCAGTCATACAAGAAACAATTTAGTTTTGATATTAATCTTTTTATTTCCCCTTGGCTTCATCAATCAGTTCTGAAAGCAAATGCAACGCATCCATGGGCGAGAGGGTGTTAATATCAATATCCAACAATTTGGCCCGCAGGGGTTCGTCCATCATGGTGAAGAGTGAAATTTGATAAGGATTGTCTTCAGTATGTTGGGTGGATTGCATCCCCAAATGTTCGCCCCGTTCAAGCCGTTTTAATATTTTGCGAGCCCGGTCTGTTACACGTTTGGGCACGCCCGCTAAATCGGCCACATGAATGCCGTATGAATGATCGGTATAACCCTTTGCGATGCGGTGCAAAAACGAAACGGTATTGCCTTCTTCGCTGACCTGCACATGATAATTCACCACACGTTTATGAGTATCTTCGAGCGCTGCCAGTTCATGGTAATGAGTGGCGAATAAGGTTTTTACGCCCTTACCGCGCAAACCATGAATGTATTCCACAATCGCCCAGGCCAGCGAAACCCCGTCGAAGGTGCTGGTGCCGCGGCCGATTTCATCGAGAATTACCAAACTTTTGGGGGTGGCGTTTTTGAGGATGTGGGACGCCTCGCTCATCTCCACCATAAATGTGGATCGGCCCCGCGCGAGATCGTCGGATGCGCCCACCCGGCTGAAGAGCCGGTCAGTTACGCCAAGGGTGGCCTGTCTCGCAGGCACAAATGAACCCATCTGCGCCATCAAAACAATCAACGCCACTTGGCGGATATAGGTTGATTTCCCCGCCATGTTGGGCCCGGTGATGATAATAATTTGTTGTTCATCCTGGTTCAACATGCAATCGTTAGGCACGAATTGATCCACTACCGGCGAGCGTTCCAACACCGGGTGCCGCCCCTCTTCAATTTCGATCCGGCCCTCGCCATTCATATCTGGCCGGCAATAGCCATTGCGCGAAGCCGCCTCGGCTAGGCTTTGGAACACATCCAAGCGGGCAATCATACGCGCTAGTGATTTAAGCCGGGCACTGTATCCCCGAACCGCATCCAATAATTTTTGCAGCAGCTGATACTCCAGTTCGTGAATGCGGTCTTCGGCATGAAGAACTTTGGCCTCAAATTCTTTCAGTTCCGAAGTGATAAAGCGTTCGGCATTGGCCAGGGTTTGCTTGCGAATATAGCTGTCGGGCACTTTGTCTTTCTGGGCATGGGTAACTTCAATGTAATATCCGAAGACCTTATTGTAAGATACTTTGAGAGAAGGGATTCCGGTTTTTTCGCGCTCTTGTTCTTGCAAACGGGCAATATAACTGCGCCCGTCCTTGCGGATAGAGCGCAACTCATCCAGTTCCTGCTCATAGCCATCACGAAACATACCGCCATCGCGAACCGTAAGCGGCGGTTCATCTACCAGCGCGGTTTGCAGCAATTCACGCACTTCCATCACTGGGTCGAGCAGGTCTTCACCGGTGGGCAGGTTTTCGATTTGGGCTTCAGGGTCTTCTTCGCGCTGCAACGCGCGGCGAATGACTTCCGGTTTGGCTACGCTGGCCAAGGTTTGATTGATTATTGGAAGTTGTTCGAGAGAGCCTCGCAGCGAAACCAAATCACGCGCATTGGCATTGCCAAATGTCACCCGGCCCAGCAGGCGCTCGAGATCATGAACTGTGCGCAGAGCTTGGCGAGTGTCTTCGCGCAGGTTGGGTTGTTGCACGAATAACTCGACCATGCTTTGGCGGATTTGAATTTTATCCACCGAGATCAGTGGACGAACAATCCATTGCTTCAGAAGACGCCCGCCCATGGCGGTTACAGTTAAATCGAGAACCCCCAAGAGAGAAAATTTCTTGCCCCCTTCGCCCGCGCTGGATAACAGTTCCAAATTGCGCTCGGTGTTTTTATCGATGACCAAAAAGCCGCTGCGTTTGTACAGTTCGAGCGCTTGGATGTACCCCAGTGTTTCTTTTTGGTTTTCATCCAAATAAGCGAGAATTGCACCAGCAGCCGCCGAAGAAACTTCTTTTTCATTTGGCCCGGCTTTCAATCCCTCTTCATGAAATAAATCGATTTTAAAAGTTTCCAGCATTTTGGCCGAGTAATTGGCGGGATGAACTGGTGTAATTAAGCAATGGGTATGCGCCGCCAACTGCTTGCGCAGTTCGGTTTCATGGGCAACAGATTCATCCACCAAAATTTCGCTGGGGTTGAGTGTGCCCAATTCGGAGAGAATCGAGCGCCAACCTTCATCTCCGCTTTCCCAAGTGGCCCTCATATCACCGGTGGTGACATCGACGTAAGCCAGCCCAAAGCCCATCATGCCGCCGTCATAGAGCGAAGCGAGAAAGTTGTTTTCTTTGCTGTCAATAACATCGGCATCGATAATGGTGCCGGGCGAGACCGTACGCACAACTTCGCGCTTGACGATCTTTTTGCCTTTTTGCGGCAGTTCCATCTGCTCGCAAATGGCCACCCGGTAGCCCTGCCGGGTCAGCCGGTAGAGGTAATTTTGCGCGGCATGGTAGGGGACGCCCGCCATCGGAACCGTTTGATTCTTGCCCACTCGCTTTTTGGTTTGCGCGATATCCAGGGCTTCGGCGGCGCGGATGGCGTCGTCCATAAACATTTCATAAAAATCACCACAGCGGAAAAACAAGATCGCATCACCCACCTGCTCTTTCATGCGGGTGTATTGCTCGATCATGGGCGAGAGTTCCTGCCCGGATAGTTGATTCGTTGGATTCTCAGGGCTTTTGACCATACTTTGGCGAGTCTCAACCTCAATCAAATGGATTTAAAAATAGAAATTAATGGGATTCGAACCATGATGGTAGGGGGAGAGAAGATTAATCGAATTGTTTTAGAATCTAACACGCAAATTCTGAGAAATTGCCTCTTAGAATTGATTGAAGTGCAATATCATCAGTATTCTGGGCAGACACGGGGGCCTGCCCCTACAATTGTAAAAATACAAATGTCATTTGGTGAAATATCAAATATTTTTGGTTAGATTTTACCGGTTGGGTTTGCCATTGCGCACAAAAGTGCCGTGGCTGTAGGTGCCACCCAAGCGCATGATGTCGCCGTTGGAATTAAGGCCATTGCTGGGGTCGAAATCCCACCAAACGGTGGCAGGCCAGCCAGTCATGTTTCCAGTATCATCATCATGGTCTGGACCCGCTGCGGCCAAAGCATACGTACCTCTTTTGTTATCGGATTCGGTATCGGTCCCCATGGCGAAAAAAGGCCCGTTAGGAGTTTGATCGATGGCCATTCCACGGTCTTGAACCGATAGAAACGGATCTCTCGGTATGGTAGTGATGTACGCGACGGGAAACGTGAGCATATACAAACCAGTTGGACGGCGATTGGTGGCGTCGGGAGGGTAACTGTTTTTGTCCATCCGGTATTGCTCGAGTGCAGTCGCCACACTTTTTTGATCGGCTATTACCCGGGCGATTTTGGCGCGGGTTTGAGCATTGAGGAAATTGGGCACAGCAATCGCCGCCAAAATTCCAATAATGGCTACGACGATTAATAGTTCGATTAAAGTAAACGCTTGTTTCATGATAAACCCAATTATTGCATAGATTTTTGTTGATGATAGGGAGTGTAAGTGAAAAGTGTTTTCAAAATATTAGCACAAATTCATTATTGGAATTAGAATAAGACAATTGTTGAGAAATATCTTTAAGAACATCATCCCTGATTTTTACCACATGGATACATTTATTGTTCTTGTGGATTGGTAGATAGAATATCATATCCAATCTTTGCATATTTCTTCTACTAAGCATGCTCAACATTGGAAGGTAGAGTTTTTTTGAATATAAAATCAGGGCTCTAATACAAATTCCATTCTCCAACTGAAGAAGAAGGTCCACCATAGGTTAGCAAACCATATGTAACTTCTTGGTTCGGTACACCGTTCCACCGCATTTGCGTATCACGATCTGATGAGACATCTTGATCTGTGTTATCATCATCGTTAATTGCAAAGTCTATGACAATTTGAGATGCTGTTGGATCTGGCATGATTGCTTCTTTTTTTACCTTAAACTCAACGATATATCCTGTATCGGTTTCGGTTGCCAAAGAATACCAATCATCAATAGAATCATCTGGTCCATAAAAGAAAGCGCTTTCTGTCCAACGAATATGTGAGTTGGAGGAGACAATGAATTTTCCACTTACTCCCCATTCGTTTTCACTTCCTTGAAGACGATTCATGTTTCCATCGATCATAAATTCAATGGCATCGTCATTCCAGATATTGGCGCCACTTTCACCAGGAGCACCCGTATCAGAGATCACCATGTCATCCACCACATCAAAAGCGAGATACAAATATGTTTCGTCATGCATGGCATAAAGCGTTGCGGAAAGATCTTCCGGCGACTCTTGAACCGATTGCCAAAATGCTCCGGTGAAACGGTTTATGACTTGCGTTGCAGCGCCGTCCCACGCAACCTCATCCAGCATTCCATCGATTGTGACGGTACTGGAGGTCTCTGTTGCCACGATTTCACGAGGCCCAAAGACCAAATCACCGTAGGTGCTTTCATCATGTGTGGCACCTACCCATAGCAGTTGCCGGTTGGCTTCAGTCTGATTCGGGTCGTCCAAATCATTCACGGCTACATTAATACCGATCGTATCACCCTTTTGAGGATTGCCGATTT
>CAZEZQ010000112.1:8460-10592 GCA_964516245.1 uncultured bacterium
GTCTAAATTCCATTCTGAAACGGCATACCAATCTCCATCTTCACCGAATGTGGGATCTCCGGCTTCAGCATCACGGCGGGCATTATCTGCCGTCAGGACAAACTGTCCCCCGGTTTCGTATTCTTCGGGATGCTGATTAACATCACCCTCGACAGCGTTGTGGTTGCCATCTATGAAAATTTCGACGGAATCTTCTGTCCAAGTGCTGCCATCTTCGCTACCGGCTGGTTCATTGTTGAAGATATCAAAATCCATAACTTGCACAGCTAAATACAAATATTCATCATCATAGAGAGTGAAAACCCGATAGGATAAATCGTTATCATCAATGGGTTCTTCTCCGATCAACACGCCTGGTTGAAGAGGATCGTCTACAGCCAAACCTTGATTATACAGAATTCGCACCCACCAATTGTGATGTGGATCATTTGCATCTTCTCCTCTTGCTTGAAGCGTTTTGGTCCATACTTCATCATCCAAAAATCCATCGATTACAGGAGCGGCCATTCCTTCTAAATTGGCGATATTCTGTACATATTTTGTTCCTGGAGGAAAATCCTGCGAGTATCCCCATGTGCAAAAAGAAGCAACAATTCCAATTGTGATAGTAAAGCTCGTGACAACTCTTTTCATTATTCCATCCCCATTTCATAAGAATCCGGGACTTCCCATATAGACCAAGAAATGTACCCGATTATTTATTTTTAATTTACTATCTCATGATTGATTGCGTCATGTCAATACGAAATTTTAAATAATTCATGTTTTTTATTTGTTGTAGATTTTATGTAATCGGTTGGATTCTAAAGATTTTATTGTCTCTGTTTCACCATCCGGCCAGAAGATTTGAATGGAATCCACTTGATTGGCATCACCCAAACCGAAATGCAAGGTTGAACTATTTTGTGAAAGGAAACTTCCACCGCTATAGAGTTCGGCCATTTGTTTTTTTCCGTTTGTGTTCAAAATAATTCGCGTTCCATAGGCAGGCATTTTTTGTTGATTGAGTAATTGGAATTGAATCCAATTTTCGACTTCGGTTTGATTTTCTAGAAAGAAAGCGCGGCTGTCTAAATTGTTGATGACGATATCCAAATCACCGTCATGGTCAAAATCACTGACGGCGCTGCCGCGTGATATCCCTTTCTGTTTTGAAGCGGGCCCAAAGCTGGATTGCAATTGAAATTTCGCACTACCGGAGTTTTTGTAGAGCAAATTTGGCTGAGCGTAGCCGTGCAAAATTTCCAGTTCATCCGCCATTGGATACACATGTCCGTTGGTAATAAAACAATCGGGCAGGGAATCATTGTTGAAATCTTCGATCAACATGCCGAAACTGACCCTTCCATAGGTCCCTTCGGCGAAACCGCTGATATGAGAGTTGTCGGTAAATAGCAAATCACCCAAATTGTGATAATAGGCGTTCCGTTCGTCTTGATAATTGGCAACGAATATATCCGGCAGCAGGTCATTGTTTATGTCACGAATGGCAACCCCCATACCGCCTTGGGCTTCGCCGGAGGTATCGAGTGATGCGCCGGAAATCAGAGAAATATCTTCGAATTTTCCGTTTCTTATATTTTCATAGAGATGGTTGTAGGTAGTATCGTTTGCCACATAGATATCCAAATCCCGGTCGTTATCCAGATCGCTGAAGTGAACCGTAAAAGCGCGGCCTGGTTCAAAACTGTTAATTCCACTTTGTTGGGTTACATCTCGAAAGGTTCCATCGCCATTGTTGAAGAAGAGGTAATCATTGGCCGGTTGATAACCGGATGGGCCGATGAAGCTCATTTTGCCCATGAATGGAGACAATTTCCCTTTGCGGTCGGCCAGTTCTTTACTGAAAATAGCATATTGGCCAACATACAAATCCAGAAAACCATCGTGGTTGAGATCCGCAAAAGCCGCGCCGGTGCTCCATCCATCACAGATGGCTCCCCCCGCATTGGGCGCTGATTTGAAATGGCCATTTCCATCGTTGATGTACAATTGGTTTGGCCCATAGTTGGTGAGATAACAATCCAGATCGCCGTCATTGTCGACATCAGCGAAATATGCGCCCAAGCCGAAGCCGGTATCACCCAAACCACTGCTTTTGGTGGCATCGATAAAGGTTCCATCTTTCTGAT
>CAZEZQ010000113.1:0-10551 GCA_964516245.1 uncultured bacterium
AAAACTTCTTAATACATTAGCATTCGTGTTTGCAGAAAACCGGCTCGGCGGGAGCACGCCCTCCTGGCGGCTTTGAACATTGAAATGTATTGCCATCATTTCATGTGTGATGGAGTACTAGTCCGCAAGGGCAGACAAACAACGCTTGCCCTTGCCACCCGGTCGATGTGTTGGTTGTTCGGCGGGAGCACGCCACGGCGCATTTTCAACCTCGCCCTCCTAATGGCGATGATGTAGGGAGGATGTGTGTATCACAACAAAGATTTTGCAGGCAGGATGCGTGCATCACAACAAGGTATGGCATACGGTTGCTTAGGTGATTACGCCGTGACCGGTTAGGGTGGCTCGGAGGGTTAGGAAGAGGATTTTCATGTCGAGCAGGAAAGACATGTTGTTCATGTAGGCGAGGTCGTAGCGCAGTTTGTGTTCTACGGGGGAATTGTAGAATCCGTGAATTTGCGCCAAGCCGGTCATGCCGGGGCGTATGGCTTCGCGTAAGCGGTAGGCAGGGATTTCGGCTTCAAACTGGCGGGCGAAGTGGGGGCGTTCGGGACGGGGGCCTACCAGGCTCATGTCACCTTTGAGTACATTGAATAACTGGGGCATTTCGTCAATGTGCCATTTGCGAAGCGTGCGGCCCACGGCGGTGACGCGATGATCTTTTTGCCATGACAAAACCGGGCCGGTGTTGGTTTCGGCATCTTGATACATGGTGCGGAATTTGTATAAGACAAACTTTTTGCCCCGCCAACCCACGCGTTCTTGGCGGTAAAATACTGGGCCTTCGCTGTTCATGCGAATCGCGGCAGCGACGAAGGGGAGAATTAAGAGCAGTAAGATTAATCCCAATGCGGATACACTTATATCGGTCATGCGCTTGACTAGTAATCCCCAATCATTAAAGCGTTGTGAGTTTACTGTGATGAGGGGCACGCCGCCAACTTGTTCGACATCCACCTGGCCGATTGTGACCTCATACAGCTCGGGCAATAGCCGCACTTTGCGCCCGGTAGCCTGGCAGGTTGATATGATTTGCAGCAGTTCTTGCCGGTTGGCTTTTTGGCTAGTGACGATAATCTCATCAATTTGATTCCGATCAACCAATTCGTGCAGATCAGACATTCTGCCCATAATGGGTGAGCCGTTGGCCGGGCTTTCGATGTCGTCATCCACCAATCCCACCACTTCGTGGCCCAAGCGGGCATATTCACGAATATCGCGCTGGACGCTTTCGCCGAGTTCACCCGCACCGACAATGAGAAGCCGGGTGCGGTCGTACGCCCAGCGCAACCGGCGTTTCAAATACAAGATGCGCCACATCGAATGGCCCGCCCAACTGAAGACGAAGTTCAGGAGTAAGATGTTTCGCGAGATTTGATATTCTTGGTAGTAGGTTCCTAGATAGAAGATGGTGGCATTTTCTATCAAGGCAGAGAGCAGCATCGCGCCGCCGCAATAATAAATGATGTCGAAACTGTATTTCGGCCGGCTGAAGTTGTACATGCTGAACATGTACAATACCAGGGTACGAAGGATGATGATGGGCACAATCAGGGTTTCATACACGCGTAAATTCTGATCACGAAATTCAGAAAAATAGGCGAGAAAGGCGAGAATGAGTGCCCCCAACACCACCAATGTATCCACAACAAAAAATTTCCAAAACGGTCCTTTTGGCGCTCCAGATCTGGTCATATTTTAATTGATGTATCCTACGCGTTACTGTCAAAGAATAAAAACAATTTACAATCGATATTTCATCGATTAAGGTCATTGATGCAATACTGTATCATTGCCGCCCAGCGCGGGAAAGATACAAGATTGCCATCTCAGACGAACCGGCAAAAAGTCCGATACAAAAAACGACCACACAATATATAGTAACGCAGGTATCTAACCTGCACTGTATAATGTTGCAGGCGAGGACGCCTGCGCTCCAAAAAAGACTTTTTGCCGAATCGCCATCTCATGACAACGAGTGGTTTTCATGGTATATAACGTTTGGGAATTCAATCCAAAAGGAATTATTTTTTCCTTATGAAGCCATCTAATCTTTGTGCTTTCCCACGTATTACGCGTTGGGATGCTGCCGGCCTCTTTGTGATTTTGGCTGTGGTACTCTTATTGAACGCCTCAATCTTCTTTTTCAGCCATATCCCATTGGATGAAGATTCACTATTGTTTTTTTATCCGCTGCGCTCTTTGCATAGTGATTCGGATCTGGGCTTTTGGAATCCCTACCAATTTTGCGGTTTCCCCCGTGACGCCAATACGCAGTCTCAAATTTTGTATCCACCGAATCTCATAACGTGGTTCTGTTCACCGGCTCGCGCGTACTCGTTGCTATTGGTGGTACATTTGTTTCTTGGTGGAGGGCTTTTTTATGTTCTCTTGCGTTGTTTTCGGCTAACAGAAACCGCATCGTTGTTCGGAGCGTTGGCGTTTAGTGTTAGTACATTTTGGCGGTGCAAAATCACCAATCTGGGTATGCTGGAGGGGATTGCCTGGGTCCCTGCAATACTTCTGTTTTTTCTGTTTGCGTTGGAATACCGGCATTGGATTTACGCTGTTGTATCCGCACTGTTTTTTGCCTTGATGATATTTGCGGGAGTGCCGCATACGGTGGTGTATACGACGATTTTTCTTTTGATTCTGGTGGTATTTTACTCGTTTGCGAATCCCAAGTTTACAGTACGATATTTCGGATATCTTTTGTGGACTTTGGTTGGAGCCTTGTTTCTTACCTTATTTATCTGGCTGCCAGCCTTGCTCTATGCGCCGCAAACGGGGCGTTTGCAATTAAAGCTGAACGAGGCCTTAGTAGGGGCTCTGGGGTGGAATGAAATTTGGCGGACGTTTTTGGGGGGATTGTCTCAACCTGAAATTTCCCGCTGCGATCCTTGGGAAAGCACGTGTTATTTTGGCGTCACAGCTTTGTTTTTTGTTCCAATGGGATGGAAAGCAATTCCAGGCCGGCTGCGCTATGGGCTGACAGCTGCGTTTTTATTTTCGGTATTGTGCACACTTGGAAAAAATGGCGGCCTATTTGTATGGTTGTATAATGTAGTGCCTGGATGGTCTTTTTTGAATCTGCCCAACCGTTCATTGCTGATTGCGGCAATGATCCTTCCTATATTTGCGGCGTTTGGATTGGAGCGAATCTTTCAAAATGCAAAGCCTTCGATACAGAAGGTGATTGCTTTGGCCGTTGTTTCAGGCATTGGTGTGGTTATTGTTGGTATTGTGTTGATTCAAAATTCGTGGGCATGGACCAGTTTGATTTATACCGCTTTGACCACTACGTTTCAGCCGGAGTCTTTGACCCCCGTTCAATGGTCTGGATTTCATTTTGTTTTTTGGTTGGCGATCACTGGATTGGTGATGATTCCACTGTATATCAAAGGCAGTCAAAGCAGCCTGGTGGTTGTTTTGCTTAGCCTGTTAATTGTGGCGCAATCGATTCAGTACAGCCAGAGGTTATTTCTGCAAACCACTTCACCGGATTATTTCGAGCCCCCGAAAGTGGTTGAGTTGCTGAAGGAGCGTATGAGCGAAGAACCTGGAAGGGTATGCGCGTATACGCCTTATATTGATAATCCCAGCGATGTTCGAATTAACAATATCCAATCAACGTTGGCGCATCGATTGCCTGAAGTGTTTCGGGTGTATGGAATTCAAGGTTATGATCCGTTTTATCCGAAGCGTTATGCAGAGCTGATTCGCGCCTGGGCGGGACAAAATGAGGCGGTCGATCCTGTGCGCAAACTTCGTGTTGCGAATCTCCCTCAGCATATGCTTGATTTTCTCGGGGTTCGATATGTGGTTGGGTTTCCCAGCCAAGAAAATCATTTCAGAGGTGGTTTCGAAATTCGCCAACCAGATTCGGCCCACAGCCCTTTCGACGAGCCCAAAACAATCTCTTCATTTAGTGTCCGTTGGCTAACAGCTGGAGGGCTTTTTGTGCAACAAGGCGAAGAGGTGGGGAGTGTGCATTTGCTAGCCAATGACGAACGGATAGAAAGCTATCCGATACGAATGGGGATTGAAATCGCCAATTCTATTTTGCGTATCAATCACCAGAGGGCACGGCATCGCGCTGCCAATATCTACCGCTGGTTTCCATTTCCTACATACGGAGGGTATATGAATGTGCAACAGTACCGCACTGTGTTTCCAGTCGATTCGCCCGGTCAGGTGGATGCAATTGCTTTTGAATGGAACACCCCCAATGCGACGCTTGGGATCCGACAGATTGATTACCGAACACCGAATGAAACTGGTCTTCGTTTGATTTCTGATGAAAACGAATTGCCCCTTTATGAAAATCCAGATGCTTTTGGGCCTGTTTACCTAAGCCGGCATGTACTGCGATATTCTCAAGTAGATGAAATTGTCAAATCGTTCGAAAATCTACAGCCGGATCAGGATATACCGGTTTTTCTTTCGCAAGAGCAAGAGCATGTGTTTGATACTTCGCTGATTGCGGGAACACGGGACGAGCAATCGTCCATATCCGTTACCCGTCCCCATTCAGATGAGATGATTATCGATGTGGAAAGCCAGTTCGATTGCCTTCTGGTTATACAAGAAAATTATTCGCCCAATTGGCAGGCGAAAATCGGACGCGAAACGGTAAGCCTCTTGCGGGCTAATCATACGTTTATGGCATTGCCGATCTCGAAGGGGGAGCATCAGATC
Source organism: uncultured bacterium (assembly GCA_964516245.1). Lineage (GTDB taxonomy): Bacteria > Hinthialibacterota > Hinthialibacteria > Hinthialibacterales > Hinthialibacteraceae > CAZEZQ01. Next base: position 4,699 of record CAZEZQ010000113.1, read on the forward strand.
ACATTGACGTATATTCCACGGTTCTTTTATGTGGTCAGTTCAATTAGCGGAGCCACCTTGATTGTTTTCCTTATTTTTATTTTCATGCATTACAATACGTTTAGAATGGCATGTGAGAAAGCAGAACCATTGGTTGTTACGGAGTGAATTGAAGTTACCCTCACCCTGGCCCTCTCCCGAAGGGAGAGGGAATGGTTAAGCGATGTGCGATGGGAGCCTTGGCATTCTAAGCGATGGTGATCAATCAGGGAGGAGAATTATCAAAGACGTAAAGGACTTCATGGGTTGAGTTGGGAGTTTGGTGATGATGATTGTGGGATGGTTGATTGTTAAGCTGTGAAGCATTCGTGGCTCGGCGGGAGCACGCCCTCCTAACGGCAAGTGGCTCGGCGGGAGGAATTGGCATTTTTGGGTAATAGGAACATTCGCGGCTCGGCGGGAGCCTCGCCCTCCTAACGACACTTGGCTCGGTGGGAGCACGCCATGGCGCATTTTCAACCTCGCCCTCCCGTAAATGAAAATGTTTAGATGATGGGTTAATTTTATGCTTACCGATCGTGAACGCAAGCGGCTGCGGCAGTATTTGCGTGACTGTAAAGATGACATGGTGAAGATGACTCAGGAACTTTGCGCATTTTCCACCGAAAATCCACCGGGGAGAGAATACAAAGAGTGTGCGGAATTTTTGCGTTCAAAAATGAGGGCTGAAGGTTTTAGCGCCACTCTCTTGCGTACTCCTAAAGCCTATCAAGAAAAGTATGGTCCGAAAGATTCTCTCGAATATCCACGTTACAACTTGATATGCCGTTGGAATACCGGTGGAGAGAAAACCCTGCATTTCAATAGCCATTACGATGTGGTTCCCGCTACGGATGGTTGGAAGAGCGATCCATACCAGCCGGTAATCAAAGGAAAACGATTGTTTGGCAGGGGGACGATGGATATGAAGGGCTGCCTGGTGTCCTCGATTTTTGCCGCCAAGGCGCTGAAAGAGTGCGGACTGAAGCCCAATTGGAATATTGAATTTTCATTTGTGTCTGATGAAGAAATTGGAGGGGCCTGTGGGAGCGGGTATTTGGTGCGTGAAAGAAAAATTAATCCAAATGCTGCGGTGATTTGTGAAGGGGGGATGGGAGATATCATCGCCTTCGGCCATCGTGGGGTGTTGTGGGCAGATGTTTGTGTGGAGGGGATATCGGCGCATGGTTCGAATCCAGCGCATGGCGTGAACGCTTTTGAAAAAGGGGTTGAACTTGCCAGGCAAATGTTGACATTGCATCAAAAACAGAAAAAACGAAAATCGAAATATCCCATGATCGATGAAACGCTGCGCCATCCCACACTGACTATGGGCGGCCTTTCTGGTGGTGGCAGCAAAATTAATATTATTCCCAACCAGTTTCATTTCACGCTAGACCGGCGCTTGATTCCTGAAGAAGATGTGGAGCATTTGAAAAAACAATTCCAGAATGTAATTGATGAGGCGCAGAAGAAGGATTCGGAGCTCAATGCTCAAATCATATTCGACCAGGCTTTTGCTGGTGGTTTGACCGATCCCAAGCATGAAATTTGCCGAATCGGGCAAGAGGCTGTGCAATCGGTGTATAGGAGGGAAGGGAATTTGCGCATTTTTGGGGCGTTTACCGATTTGCATTTTTTTACCAATTTCGCGGGGTGTCCCGCGATAGGGTATGGTGTTGAGGGTAAAGGATTGCATAGCAACAAAGAATATTTGGTGATTGATTCTTTGCCCAAGACGGCGCAGGTTTATGCTGAGATTGCGATGGGGGTGCAGTGAAAAATTCGAGAGTCTCTTCACCACGGATCGGCGGGAGCCTCGCAATGGCGCGTTTTCAACCTCGCCCTCCTTCTTGAGTTGATGGTTTTATTACTACTTTTTTCTATGCTTTGATGGCATGAATTTAAAAGACATAAGGGACAAAAGAGACATCAAGGACGTAATTTTTTGGAAATTGGGTGATTGGCATTTGTGGAAAGTTTAAGTGGGGATTGTTTTGCTTGATCTTGTTACTACTTGCCTATAGTTTTTTGAAAGCGCTGCAATAAATACCATAATAAGCAGGTTTGATAGAGCAATCCACAGAGGGCGAATATCCAAATACTTTCTCCTTCCAATCCTAACCAATATACTTTCACCGCCCAGTAGGTGGGCACAATGCCCAAAATCAATTGCCCAGGTAAATCTATAAAATAGGCGAGGATTGGGCCCATGAAGATCGTTCCAAGGATTTTTGTCATGGCGAATCCTTGCACTTTATTCTCGGCAAACGCCACCATAAAAAGTGCAGTAAATGGCGCAGCCATTGAGGCCAATAAGGCTGCTATGATCAATTCAAGCCAGGGAATGGGTGATAAATCGCTAATGTACACCGTCAGAACAATGATTCCTACACTAAGAAGCACAGGGATGATAAAACGATGCGCTAAAAACAACTGTATGGGAACTGGGGTGACGCGCATTGCCGTTAGTGTGTCTTCATCACGCTCATCCAATAGCAAAAAACCGCTAATCATGCCGTATAACATAGGAAGAATGGAAATAAATACATATCCTGTGATTAAGGGATAATATGGAATTAAATTAATGGATTCGGAAGCATAATCTGCCAAGGCGGGAACGGCGTAACGGAATATCACTGCTTCTGCAATGGGGATGGCCAACATTAAGCAGAGAAGGGAATCACGACGGATTAATTTTGTATCCCGCCAATTCATAGTTTGTACGACAGATAAAAACGACATCTTATGCTCCTTCCCGGCGAATAAGAAAGCGGTCGAATTTTCCCAGAGCCATCCGATAGAGTAAAGCAATCCATACCAGTGCGTATATACCCCCAAAAATCAATTCAACAAATGATACCGGTTCGAATCCTGCTTTCATCAACAGAGTCAACCCTAAGGTAGGGAATAGATAAAAAATCGAATGAGGGAGAAGACCGAAATAATGTAAAAGGGGTAATTCTAAAAAACTGATTAATACTATGGATGGCATGAGAAAATCTGTGATTGATTCATAGCGTGTAACCACAATAAATCCCAGCAAAATATATAGAATCGCCATAAGCAACAAACCAACAAGAAATGGAAGCCAGTTGAAGAACACCCCGTATGAGAACAAGACAATCAATACACTTTCGAACAACGTAATGAAACACAAGGTCGTTAATTTGGAAATTAAATACTCCGATACGCGAAGGGGTGAAACCACAATTCCTTCAAGCGTGCCTTCTGTTTTCTCAAACAATACCAAACCGCCGATATAGGCGTAGGTTGTGCCGGCAATCGCAGCTAAAAAAAATGGGGCGATAACGTAACCGGTGAGTTCACGATCGAAAAAGATACGAAAAATCACAGTCATAATTACCGCAATGCCCAAACTTACATGATAGAATCCATTGCGGTATTGCACTTTGAGGTCTAATGCAACCGTGGCCCAGAACCGGCTCATACCAACCTCCGTCCGGTTTCTTGAATAAAAATATCTTCCAGAGTGGTTTCTTGAGAATGGATAGTCTGAACATCACTTTCTTTGAGAACCCGCCAAAAATCTTTGTTTTCACCTAGCCCAGCCATCTCGAATTCTTCAACGTTCACTCGCCCGTCTAGTTGATATTCAACCTTAACAGTATGCTTGCCGTATTTTAGTTTTAAATTTCGTGGATTGTCGATCAAGCGGATTTCTCCATCTACAAGAAATGCCACCCGGTCACACAATTCATCTGCCACCGTCATATTATGGGTGGTCAAAAAAATGGTTTTGCCTTGGTGTTTTTTCTCCAAAATGATTTCTTTAATCCGTTGAGCATTTACTGGATCCAGGCCTGTCGTGGGTTCATCAAAAAAAATCAATTCTGGTTTGTGCAGCAAGGCTCGGATAAAATTCAATCGAACTTTCATGCCTTTTGAGTAGTTTCCAACAAGCGTACCCGCATCGTTTCCCAAATTAACTTGTTCCAACAACTCCATTGGATTTTCACATTCATGATTATAAAGCGAGGCGAAGTACTGCAAATTTTCCAACGCGGTTAATCTCAGATAATGATTGGGGCGTTCAAACGAAACACCGATTTTTTCGTAATAATCCGATTTCCAATACCTTAGGTTTTTTCCAAAAATGAAAATTTTGCCTTGATAATCTTTCAAGAGTCCAATTAAAATTTTCTGTGTGGTGCTTTTCCCCGCACCACTAGGCCCCAAAAACCCGACAATTTCACCTGTTTGGATGGCAAAATCAATATTTTTAATAGTGGGTTCTGAGTGGCCAGGATAGGTAAATTGAAGATTTTCGACTTGGATCAATGTGACCTCCGAAAATTGATTCTATCACAGTAATATATCCTAACATATCTTCCATCTTTCAAAATTGCATTCATTATTTGTAATAGGACAGTGATCTGTAACAAAGTGCCGTGAATTCTAGTTCATTCGCTTGACATCGCTCAAACCGTTTTCTAACGTAATGCAGTTGTCTACAAAATTTAACCAGTGGGGAGAACGAAAATGAAAATCGGGATCAATATGCTTCTTTGGGGAACCACAATCACAGAAGAACATGTTCCAATTATGGAGCAGCTTAAGGAAATTGGATATGGCGGAGTGGAGTTTCCCGTCTTTGCGTTTGATAACGCCAATTACAAGAAAATGCGCAAGCATCTTGATGATCTGAAATTGGAATCGACCATCGTAACATGTGTTCCACCCGATGCTAACCCAATCAGCCCTGATGCCAAAATCCGCAAGGCTGGTTTGCAGCACATGAAAAATGCAATCGATACTGCCGAAATACTGGGTGCGAAAATTGTGGCCGGGCCTTTCACGGCTCCTTTGGGTACTATTGGAAGGCCGCGTACTGATGGGGAGTGGAAGTTCGGTGTGGAAACCATGCAAAAAGCGGCAGAATATGCCCAAAAGAAAAAAATCACACTCACGCTCGAACCGCTCAACCGATTTGAAACTTATTTCATCAACACATTGGACGATGCGGTTAAGTTTGCCCGTGAAGTAAAGAATCCCCGTTTTAAAGTGATGTATGATACCTTTCACGGCAATATCGAAGAAAAAAATATTTCTGATGCCTTGCGCAAAGCCAAAAGCAAAATTGGCCATATCCATATATCAGAGAATGACCGCGGCATCCCCGGTGATGGGCATATTGATTTCAAAGAGGTATTCGATTTTCTGAAAGAGGCCAACTACAAAGGGTGGGTGATGATTGAAGCGTTTGGTGATGCTTTCCCCGAGATTGCCGCTGCGACCTGCATTTGGCGCCCGCTTTATAAATCACGCGATGAACTCAGCAAAAAAGGGTATGAGTTTATCAAGAAGAGCATTTAATAATTAAAAAGATGGGCTTCGCGATTTCGCGAAGCCCATCAAGATTCACTATTTGATTTTTGATCTTCTTCAATAATTTTTATCCTTACGCACCAGTCGGCATGGCCTTGCCAAAATTTCACTTTTCCATCTTTCACAATCGCCTTCCATGCAACGGGCATTTCGATCCGGTTTTGCGGGATCAATCCACGCTGATTTTGATATAGAAGAGTCCAGGAAAGGTGACATAGTTGATTGTTCATGTAAATTTAAGCTCAAAAGAATTTTCTTGACTTTATACAATGTTTAATGGTATAAAGAATTTAGATTTTTAATTCCGTTCCATTACAAATATTATTAATCGGAGACAGTAGTTGTTAAATAAGAATATTTTAATTTGCAGTTTTTTATATTGTTTAGATTCTTACTTGTGAATTGTGATCAATTCTTTCTCAGAATGGTTTTATCTGCAGTGAAATCAGCATTCGGGGCAGACACTGGGGTCTGCCCCTACATTTA
>CAZEZQ010000114.1:0-10533 GCA_964516245.1 uncultured bacterium
GCTGTCGTTAAAATACGCTGGAACCGTGATGACGGCCTGTGTGACTTCTTGGCCCAGGTAGTCTTCTGCCGTTTGTTTCATTTTTTGCAGGACACGGGCCGAAATTTCTTCGGGTTTGTATTGTTTGCCATCGATGTTGAATAACGCTTCCCCATTGGGTCCGGCTTCTACTTTGTAGGCTACACGATCGATCTCTTTTTTGCATTCTTCGTATTTGTTGCCGATAAACCGCTTTGTCGAGGCTACGGTTCGAGTGGGGTTCGTGATGGCCTGGCGTTTCGCCACCTGGCCCACCAAGCGTTCTTCGCTGTCCGTAAAGGCCACGACGGAAGGGGTGGTGCGTGCACCTTCTGCATTCGTAATGACTGTCGGTTCGCCTCCTTCGATCACAGAAACGACCGAGTTGGTTGTACCTAGATCAATTCCTATTACTTTACCCATGATAACTCTCCTTTATAGGCAATTCCTTTATATATTTTTGGGTTATTATTCTTTATCGGACATTTCGCCTTTGGTTTTGGCGATTTGGACTTTTGGGGCTTTAATCACACGATCTTTTAATTTGTAACCCGGTGTCAATTCGTTGATGATGGTACCGGGTTCGTGTTCATCGGTTTCGATTTCACTGACGGCTTCGTGAAGGTTGGGGTCAAACGTTTCCCCTTTGGCCTCAATTTTGGTTAGGCCAATTTCTCCCAGAATGCCCATCAGTTGTTGATAGACCATGACTACGCCGCTGCGGTAGCTTTCCAAATCTTCCGCTTGGATATCCGGATTGATAGCGCGTTCGAGGTTTTCGACCACACCCAAAATGCGGGTGATGAAATCCTGCATGAGATATTCGCGCATCTCCGAACGTTCTTTCACGGAACGTTTGCGGAAGTTGTTAAATTCGGCCTGTAACCGTTTGAGATCGCTAAGGTATTCATCCCGTTCGGTTTTCACTTTATCCAGTTCATCGAGCAATGCGTTGTCTTGATCTTGAACCGGATTGGCAGAGAACTCTTGCTTTTGATTCAAGTCCATCTCCTTCTCGCACTTTTTTGCCTCTTGATTTGATGGAGCGTTCTCTTGATCGTTCCACTGTTCTTCCAGCGCGTGTTTTACTTCTTTCGCGTTTGAAGATTCTGGTGGATGTTGATGTTCCATCATGATTTATCCTTACACTCCTTCGAGATTTGTTTACGTATTACCTCTCTTCAGAGAGAAAAGAGGATTGTTTCAATTTCTGAAGATCCGGCACAAAGTCTGATCCAGAAAACGACCACACAATTAAGGCAGGTATCTAATCTGCACGTTATGTTGTTGCAGGCGAGGACGCCTGCGCTCCAATGTTGTTGCAGGTGAGGACGCCCACCAAGGCGCGACTATGACCTGCGCTCCAAAAAAAGACTATTTGCCGACTCGTCATTTCTGTGATTTATTTCGATTCACTTACAAAGTCGGCACTACGTTCAGGTTCGCGCTCGAACGTTTCCAGCCTTCTTCTGTATTGCGTAGATAATTTATTTGGATCGACCGGGCATTGATGCTCTCTTGAAAAATGTTTCGAAAATCTTCTAAATTGGCAACGTTTTTCTGATTGATTGCGTAAATCCAATCACCACGCTGCAACCCTTCTTTGGCTGCCGAACTTCCCGGTTGTATGCTTCGCACAATCAAACCGTTTTCGTCTTGGGGCAGGTAAAAGCGCCGTTTCCACGGATCGTCTAGCGTTTGTACTTCCATGCCCGCCCATTGCATGGTTTCTACTTCTTGATCGGGAGTTTCGATGACGACATTCTTCGGTTGTCCATCCCGTATGATTCCCAACCGCAATATGTCGCTGCGATGTTCATCCAAGCGATTGATGAAATCGTCACTATCCAAAATCTCCTTGCCGTTTACAGCATTGATAACGTCTCCTTTTTGCAACTTATCTTGGGCCAATTGGCTTTTGGGTTCTTCAACCACAACCGTTCCTTTGAGTTGATTTTTGTTCAGATTGGGATATTCACTCAAAAAATACTGTTGAAACGGTGTATTGAGCGTTTGGGTGGATATCCCCAATTGGTCTTCCAGTGAGATAATATCATTCACCCAATAGTCATATATTTTCTTTACCCGCGAGACTGGAATGGCAAAACCCAATCCAATCGAACCGCCTGAAGGCGATAAAATCGCGGTGTTTAGGCCGATAAATTCACCATTGATGTTTACCAACGGGCCCCCGCTGCTGCCCCGGTTGATATCCGCATTGGTTTGAATGAGATTGGAAAGCCGAATATCGTCATTTGCGCTAATGGTTCGATTGAGAGCGCTGATGATGCCATTGGTTACTGTGAAGGGTTGACCCAGGGCGTTGCCGATTGCGATCACGGTTTCGCCGATCATCAAGTCATCTGTTCGGCCCCATGAGAGTCCGCTGCGTTTTATTTCTTCATTCACTTTTAATACAGCCACATCGCTAGAGGGATCGTAGCCTACTACGCTGGCTTCATATTGAGTGTTGTCACGATGAAACGTAATGAGAATTTGGTCGGGGCGGCCGTATTGGGATTCCAAGACGTGATTGTTGGTTATGACGTATCCGCCTTCAACCAATACGCCGGAACCCAGGCCTTTGATGTCATAATCTTTTTGGTAGACACGGTCAAACGGGGTTCGAAACGGGCTACCGAATGGATTGACCCGCACCAATTCTCGTATGGTTTTAGAGGTGCTAATGTTGACCACTGAGGGAAGCACCTTTTCTACTGCTTCGACTACCGGGGTGCGCCTGGAATATTTTTCTGCAGAGGCAAGCTCACCCGCTGAAGCCAACAAAGCAAGAGATATCATAAACGTAGTTATAAGTTTGTGAGACTTCTTCATTGCCGCTTCTCCTGAAATAATTCATTTCAGCTTACGCGCAAACCCCATACCAAAAAAGTATATATTCATAACTTGTTTATAATATTGAGCTTATTTAATTTATGCGCGAAATGAGATGAAACTTACAGATGGGCCATTCTGGCGCGTTGATATGGTGGGCCTTGACACGCTGTGCCAAATTGTCGTTTTTATAAGTAGGGGAAATTATTTGAGATAGTTAAGAATGAAAATAAGGAAGAACGAACCGGCAAAAAGTCCGTTCCAAAAAACTGCCATAATGTAGTAATGCTGGCATCTAAAATGCACTCTATGATGATGCAGGCGAGGACGCCCACCAAGGCGCGTCTATGACCTGCGCTCCAAAAAAGACTTTTTGCCGAATCGCCATGATCTTACTGCATTCCATCTTCCCGAGTCACTTCCATCCTCATTTCGGGCAAACTTTGTGTTATTTTCAGGCTCCCATTGGTGCTGCCCAGATAATAATGAATGTCACCACTGCCATTGATATCACCTTTGAGATAATTGCGTTTGGCTTTATGAATCGTGACAGGGAAATCGCAGCTCACGCTGCCGTTTGTGGTTTTGGCTTCTAGCTGGCCATGTGCGGTTGGCGGCAGTGCAATATGGATCGAGCCGTTGGTAGTACGAGCTGATACAGGAGCCAAGCCTGAATGCACTGTGGCATGGATGGAGCCGTTGGTGCTGACAAAATCTGCCCGTTCTACGAGTGAAGATACATTCGCTTCAATGCGCCCATTGGTTGTGTGAGCGATTACCGGCCCTTCGACCGATTGAGTCATCACGCGTCCATTGGTTGAGCGGCATTCGACGCCACCGGTGATGCTTGCTGCGGAAATTTGGGCATTGGTGGTTTTGGCGAATATATTGCCCCGAATGTCTTTCATGGTGATGCGGCCGTTGGTTGATTGCATTTTGAGGTTCATTTTGGCTGGAGTTTCGATTTCAAAACTCACGCTTAGATTGTATTCCCGTTTGGGTTCGGGATACGTTTTGTAGATATGCAGGCGGCCATCTTTTTCATCCAATTTGACTTCGATTTTTTCCAACCACTCTTTGGCTTTGGTTTCTGTCTTCGACTTTACTTCGATTTTGGCTTTCACATGAATATCTTTACGCTCTGATCCTTTTACGGTTATGAAGCCATTGGTGGTTTCGGCGTGGATATGATTGATCGACACAGCATCCAGTGTCCATTCACGCTCTTCTGTGGCCTTGGCTTTATAATTGGTGGCGTAGCCAAACGCTTCGAAAGGTGCTGAGGCAACTTCACCGGCTACATCAATCGCTCCACCCACCACATCGCCTGCGATTTCAAAAGGCGTGCTTAAGCATGCGCTGAATAATATTGAAATGCCTACGAAACAGCACAAAAAAGTTGAAATGATTGAAAAAAGCCGTTTTGATTTTTGCATGGTATACCCCTCCCTTGATGGTTCTATATCTTATACGCAAAACGGGGGAAATATTTTCAAAAATTTTTCATTTGAGGTAGAATGAGAATCTGCTCTGTTGATCCTTCCACTGTAATATAAATTTCAACACTATTCATGAACTGGTCCTCCACTGACGATGTTTTTTCGCCAGAGGTCACCGAGTGCATAATCTTCAAGCCAATTCTTGAGTTCCTTTCTCTTCAATCTTTTGAAGGTAGATGCACCCTTTTTCCGGTTCACAACAATAACATTCTCTGGTTCAAAATAATCGACGAGAGGGGGAGACTGTGTTGATACAATCAACTGGGTTTTTTGAGATGTGGCTTGAATTAATTCAGCTAAGATTTCAATTGCGTAAGGATGCAATCCAAGTTCAGGCTCATCGATAATGATTGTAGATGGGGGGTCTGGTTGTAATAAAGCCGTGGTTAAACACATAAAACGAAGAGTACCATCAGACAAATGATGGGGTTTAAATGGATAGTCTGAACCTTTTTGCCGCCAACGAAGCCGTAATTTTTCATTACGATTCGGCTTCAATATGAAATCGTTAAAGAATGGAGTAACTAAACGGACCGTATCTACGATTTGTTGATAAACCTCATTTTCATCCTCTTTCAAATAAAGCAGGAAGGGTGCGATATTTGCAGCATCAAAACGTAAATATTCATTATCATCTATTGATTCTGAACGTCGCATGGGAGCATATTTACTAGTATCATGAAAATGGTAAATTTGCCAAGAAGAAATTGATTCGTAAATAAAATAGGCTACTCCATGTGGCGATCCAGACACTCCTTTTTCATCTTTCTCTTTGAGTAATGTTGGGGTAGGATTTCCACTACTCATTTCCCACCAACCTATAGAACTATGTTCATAAAATCTGGCTTCATCATTAATGATAAATGTTTCCTCAGCAGTGGGTGCAAGTTTGAAACGATATCCGTTAGGGCCAAATTTTGTTACAATTTCGATTTGTTCTGTTATTTTCGTGCCATTGAAAAGAAAATCATCACAACCACCCCCATCGGTGATATACGCCTTTAAACTTGCATTGGTTAGACTGGGCAGAGGCAATTCCATCATGGCGCGCATCATGCGGAAAAACTCTACAAAATTAGTTTTTCCAGCTCCGTTACCACCAATAAGTACATTTAGGTTTGTCAATTCAAAATCTTCAAGAGAACGTATTGATTTGAATCCTTTTATGGTTAGCTTATTTAGTGGGTGCGTCATGCCAATTGCCTCTCAATTCCACAATGGTTTGTATTCCATAATGGTTTGTGGAAGATTGCAATTACAAGAAAAGTCGCTTGTAATGGATAAAAGTTCAGTATACGATTAAAGATAGAAAAACAAATGCTTTTGGATTTCAGTTAAAATCATTTGGTTTTGAGGGTTCAAGAAATGTCGATGCAATCAAAAAAGCGAAGAGATTTGAAGAAAAAGGCCCAAAAAAAGAAAATGAATGCCAAGAAGGGTGGACGAATGAACAAATTTCAACAAAATCATTTGGATTTATTACAAAACATCGAATTTGTCTTGGTTAATGCCTATCGGAATGATAACTCTGTCGATGATGTTGTGATTCAAAATGCTTTGCAGAAATTAATGTATGACAAGCCATGCGTTGATCCACGTTCTCAGTTAATCGTTGATCAATTGCATCAAATTAGGGAAATGCGTTCAGATATTTCCGACAACATTTGGGAAGAGGCATTGCGAATGATACTTGAATCGGTCCACAATCATTCGTCTTTAACCCCGGGTTCGAGAGGATATCTTGATTTTGTTTCTGATTTTATTATCTGAATTTAATTAATAAAAATTGAGTATCGATTTCTGAACGGATATTTCAATGCGAATCGAAATTGATTTGCCAGACGACTTGGTATCCTAACTGAACCCCAGGTTCAACGGATGCTTATTTTGCCATCACGATGGGCTGTTGAAGAACTTTTGCATGGTGCACAAGCTTATATCGACTATTCTGAATCTGACTTGGATCATGATATCGAGGCTATTAAAGACATTGGGTGACAGGAAATGTTGTAATTGTATACAATGAAAAAATTGAGTGATTAATCAAAATACACGTAGGTGGCAATGCAGATTGTTTTCTAATGTTTTCATATATCGAGTTGTGATTTGTTGAATTGTTTAGATTATGAACAAGAAGTGATTTTATGTTCATAATGTTTAGTAACTATTTAAGCAGACTAGGAAAGCAAACATGCCTAGAAGTAAAATTGTTCCTCTACAGAGGATTTTTGATATACGCTTAGAAGGTTTTAAGAGTTATCGCAGTGCAACTTTGCAATTCAGTCCATTAACATTGTTGATTGGCGCAAATGCTTCTGGGAAAAGCAATGCGCTTGAAGCGATTCGTCTTCTTTCATGGTTGGCCAAAGGGATACGGTTGGATGATATTGAAAGAAAAATTCAAGGGACTGATTCTTTAATTCGAGGACAGGCAGAAAGTTTATTCTTTGACGAGAGCTATAAAGCAAAGATAGGATGTCATGTTCCTGGTATATACGGGGATTGGAATATACTTGAATTAGAATTCGGATTAATTGATGAACATCTTATTTTAACAGATGAGCGCATATCAAGTCTTGTAACCAATGGAATGCCACTTTATCAAGTGAATAGTTCACCCAATTCTCATACAGATGAAGTGAAAGTTTTGTATAATAATTTTAAACGGGGTGGAAACAAACCACAAATCCCTTGTTCCAATCGCCAAGCCATTTTTTATCAATTGGAAACTCCAGCCAGGTTTAGCCATTTGCATAAAGAATCTCAGAACAAAATTCCGAAAGCTACAAAAATATATCGTGAAGTATTGAGCTCTATCGTGTTTCTCGACCCGAAACCTTCACTGATGCGTGGTTATTCTTATGAAAAAGATAACGAAATCAAGGAAGATGGTTCTAATCTTTCTAGTGTACTTTATGCAATTAGCAAAATGGCAACTGAATTAGAAAATAAATTGTACTATGAATACTTATTAGATTTCGTAAGATCATTGCCCGAACAAAATATAAAAAAAATCGATTTTATCGAGACAGAAAGAAAAGATGTCATGGTTCGTTTAATGGAATCTTTTGGCGGGAATGACCGTTACATTGATGCGCCATTGTTATCTGATGGAACACTACGTGTTCTTGCGGTTGCAGCCGCATTACTTACTGCGCCTAAAGGTGCTTTAGTTATCATTGAAGAAATCGACAATGGAATCCATCCCAACAGAGCGGAACTATTAATTGAGAGAATTTTAAAAATTGCTCAACTCCGTGAACTTCAGGTATTGCTCACTACGCACAATCCCGCCTTATTGGATGTTCTTCCCGATCATGCTTTGGGTGATGTCATCTGTTGCTATCGAGACCCGGATGAAGGTGATAGCCGTATTGTTCAGCTGAAAAATTTGCCTAATTATCCTGAATTGGCAGCCCAAGGACCATTGGGACAACTTGTCACAAAAGGAATTTTGGACCGATTTTTAAAGGATAAGTCAACCATAGAAGAACGTAAGAAAAACTCATTGGAATGGTTAGAACAGTACAAAACTGAGGTTGCCAAATAATAATGAGTGCAATTTGCCTTATTGACACCTCGGTTTTTATCGAAATCCTGAATGTTCCAAGAATATCAAATAATCATAAATTGATTTTGGAAGAAATGAAAAAGAAAATTCAAAATGATAAAAAATTATTTCTCCCAATGGCAACCATTTTGGAAACGGGGAATCACATAGCACAAAATGGCAGTGGTGAAGAACGAAGGCAATGTGCAGAAGTCTTTGTTAAACAAGTACAAGAAGCATTGGATGGTAAAAGCCCTTTTAATCCAATTCGATTTATGACTAAAGAAAAAATGCAGAAATGGATTCATAATTTTCCTGAATTCGCTATGAACGGAATGGGATTAGGTGATTTATCTATCATACAAGACTGGGAAATGATTTGTGAACAAAATCAAGGCCGCAAAGTGTATATATGGTCTTTGGACCATCATTTGGCTAGTTATAGCAAAGAACCGAGCATAACTCATAAAAGGGCTAGAAAATAAAACAAAATTTGCTATAAACAATGTATTACCATCATAACACCGGAGGAAACACACCATGAACCGCAGCCTTCCTTCTTTAAACCGCCGTCAATTCATCATCAATACCAGCGCTGTGATTGGATCGACGCTTGCCGCCAATCCATTTTCATTGTATGCCGCGAAACCCATTGCGGCATGTGGGCCGGCTTCGAAATATAAGCCAACGGTAAAAGCTGCCTTTGTTCGCCGAAAAGAAGAATATGGCATGAGGTGGCCTGGGGCTGTTTATGATGGCGAGGCCGCCCGGCAGAAGTTCCAAACTGAGTTTTCCCAAGCGGCCAAAGATATGGGGATCCAGTTCGATTTGCGGCCGGTTCCCATATATTCTGAAGCAGAAGCCGACGAATGGGTGGACCAGGCCAAAGCCGCCAAGCCTGATGGTTTGTTTGTTATCCTGTTGGACCGCCAACAACATTCATGGCCTACGGCCAAGATGGCTATGGATACCGGCATTCCCACCGTGATCTATTCGCCGATCGGCACATCGTTTACCACCAACACGCTTCCAATTGCCGATCATTCCAACATGTTCATCAGCTCTACCGATGACCTGCGCCAGCCTATTTATGGATTGAAAATGCTGCAAGCGGGCGCCCGTCTGCGTGAAATGCGTTATATCGTTTTAAAAGGGAAGGAACGCTTTGAGTCACGCGTCGATCATTTCGGGACCCGGCTGCGCTATGTTCCCGCGCAAACTTTTTTGGATGAATATCGTAAGACCAGTGATTCCAAGGAAATTGATCGGATTGCTGAAGAATACCTCAGCCAGGCGTCCCACATTCATGGCGCTACCAAGCGTGATGTGCAAAATGGAGTGAAGAGTTTTGTAGCAGCCCGCAACATTTTAGAGCGTGAAGAGGGTGACGGCATTACCATGGATTGCCTGGGCGCACTGGGCAACAGTGAGGTAAGCCTGCCCTGTATTTCGTGGTCGCGCATGCTCGATCATGCCATCCCAGCAGCCTGCGAAGCCGACATTGGCGCGGCGTTGACCCATGCCTTGGTGCAATATTTGTATGACCGGCCCGGCTTTCAGCAAGACCCAGTTGCCGAAACCGTCAAAAACTGTCTCATTGGCGCTCACTGCACTTGTCCCACCCGGCTGCATGGGTTTGACAAACCGGCAGAAAAATTCCGTGTTGCACATCATCACGGCAACCGCGATGCGGTCCCCATCCCCCATTGGACTGTTGGACAGCGCATGACATCTGCCGATATTCTGTTAAACAAAGATAAACCGCAAATGATCATTTCATCTGGGACGGTGGTCGATAATGTTTCTGTCCCTCCTGCGGGCGGTTGTGTGGTATCGGTTATGGTCGAGTTCGACGGTGTTGATGATTATCTGGCTTATCCTGGATTTCATCAGATATTTTTCTATGGGGATTATAAACAAGAATTGAGAGACTATTGCCAGTTATTTGACATCGAACCAGTAGTTGTGTGATGTGTGCAATTGAATGGTTATAGAGCAAGAGATTCATTTTATACAAAGAACCAAGTTGAAAACGGAGGTGAAAATGTCTGTAGATTGGCGGGAATTTATTGTGAGTACAGCAGACATACTACGCGGCAAGCCCCACATCAAAGGAACCAGAATTCCAGTGAGTCTTATACTTGGTTATCTTGCCGCAGGATATACCACAGAAAAGATCATAGAAGAATTTCCGGATCTTAAGAAAGAGCAGATCATAGCCTGTTTGGATTATGCTCGAGCCCTTTCGGAATTTGAAGTTGCTGTGTAATGAGTTTACGATTTTTTGTCGATCATTGTGTATCCAACACTGTTATGCGTATGCTTCGTGAAAGTGGGTATGAAATCTTTTCTGTCCGAGAGCATTTGCCTGTAGAATCACCTGATGATGTTGTTTTCTCCAATACCCAGAGTCTTGATGCAATTCGAAAATCGATTTTCTTTTGTTTAGGTTCCTTCTTTAAAAACAAAAGAGGAGAAATCATATTGTGGATTTCTCCTCTTGGCGATCCGGCAAAAAGTAAAATCCAGCATTTTGATGTACCACATCTTGGATCGCAGGCATCGCGCCTGCTCTCTATGTAGTTGCAGGCGAGGACGCCTGCGCTCCAAAAATAACTTTTTGCCGGAGCG
>CAZEZQ010000115.1:0-10520 GCA_964516245.1 uncultured bacterium
ATAGTAACATGGGTATCTAATCTGTACTTTATGTTGTTGCAGGCGAGGACGCTTGCGCTCCAAAAAAGACTTTTTGCCGAATCATCTTACAAAGACCAGTTTTCTCTTTCCATCAAGCCTATTAAATTCACATAAGAAATACCCAAATCTCTGCATATATTAGGTATCCTGATTCGCTCATGGGGAGCACTTAGTCTTTCCCCAGTGACAATAACTGTATTTCCAGACAATTGTGCTAAAGCTATTAAACTTGGATCGGTATTATATGGATTTTTAGATTCGTCAACAATCGCAGGATATTGGTGGATTAATCCTTGTATTATACTTTCCACTGCTTCAGTAATATCTCTTACAGGTAAATGTTGCTTAGCCCATTTGTATATTTCATCGTCTTTTCCCTGCAATTCTGATATAACACTTTCTGACGTGTACATCATCCCGCTGTCTGCTAAATCCTCTATTTTACTCCATAATGTAGGGAATTGTTGGGCTGGATAATATCTTCTTCTCCCATCCAATATAGCACTGGTATCGATGCAATATAGCATATCTATATTTTTTCACTCAAATTTAATACATGTTTGGTTTTTGTATTAAGAAAATCGCAAGCTTCACTTAATGTAATTAATTCATTGCGGAAAGAATTTATAACCAAGTTCGTATAGAGTGAACCATTATTGCGCTTAACAAAGCGGAAATATGGTATTTTTAATTCCTTGTCAGAATCATCCACCTTAGATAAATTTTTGTAAAAATTTTCTCTAAATTTGTTGTAATGCTCCTTACTGGTTTTTCCCAAATCTAATAATCGCCTCAAAATCACTTCTTGACTTACACCATATTTTTGGGCGATTTCCATTAGAACTTGTGAATTCCAGGATTCATTTTTTGAGTGTGTAACCACACTCTCTTCAGACAGTAATTCGTATTTTGGTACAAGCAATTCACCAGCAACGCGATTGCAGAAAAATTCAACATTTTCTATGTCATCTGATGGAGTGTCTACATTACTTACGATGGATATGGAAGACATTCTTAAACCAAGATGTACGGTTTCATGTATTAAAGTGAATATTTTAGAGCTGATATAATCATTAGAGTTTATTAATATTATTGGTAAAAACTCATAGTATATTGCTACACCTTTCATTTCATCTTTTGAAATCTTTTTGTTTTTGCCTGTTTGAAAAACTAACACTCCTGATTTTTCAACAGCATTCATCCACAAATTCAATGATTTATATTTATCCTTGCATTTATATTGTTGATTGAATGGTACTTCTAGAAAGTCGCGTAGTTTCAATGCAGTTTCAGTAGGGTCATCTTCTATAGAACAAGAAAATTTGAACTTTGGAAGATCGAGTTTTAAAGTATGCAATAATTCCAATGCAGTATATCTTCTTTGAACGGCTCTTGAAATTTCAATATTGAGATTGGATGAAAATTCTGTATTGAACGTTGGAGAAGTTTTTCTGAAATCTTGCAGTTTCGGTTTATTCGATTTTTTAGGTGGCTCAGTCCTATAAAAATAGGCATAAGGCTTTTGAGATTTTTTTGATAATTTCAGCAATTGTTTAAATGTAGGGTGTTTAGTCCCCTTCTCCCATTCCTCATAAATTTGAGGGTCTACAGGTATCGTTTTGGCAAATTCTTCTATTGAATAGCCGAGATCGGTTCTCACCCATTGGAGGACTTCATTATTTATATGGGCTTCAACTCTTTTAGACATAGTGGACTTTATATTTGCTCTATGGTCCGGAATAAATCCATTTAATTAATCTTCGAACGTTGAACATTTTACTTAAATATCGATTTTAAGTATACGGTAATTTCAAGTTATATCCTCACCCACAATAAATTGAGTTTGGCACAGGTGGGGCATATTATTGGTTTGGAAAACCGTTGGGACATTGAAAATTGGTTGGCAGAACAAGGTGTGGCATATAACAATTCACTAGGAATCCAGCGCACAGCTGGACACCCTTCCAGTTGGATGACATAATATTTTTTCAAGCCATAAACCCATTCGTTGCATTATAACAAAATCTATAATATGGGTAGAATTTTCTGTAGTCCTTGAATAATTGCGGGGGCGCGGGAATAATATTTTTCTGTCTGTGTCATGGCAAGAACTACTTAACTCTTGCGCAGACAACATCTTACCGCTTACGCGGTATATAAGGAGTCCTATTGTGACGACTGTTAGTATGAAACAACTCCTGGAATCCGGGGTCCATTTCGGCCACCAGACGCGGCGATGGAACCCGAAAATGGCCAAATACATTTTTGGCCAGCGGAACGGAATATACATCATCGATTTGAAGAAAACCGTGCGGCTGCTAAAAGAAGCCTGCCGTTTTGTTCGTGATGTATCTGCCGAAGGCGGCGACGTTCTGTTTGTGGGAACCAAAAAGCAAGCGCAAGACACCGTGAAAGACGAAGCCAAGCGTTGTGGGATGTATTACGTCAACAACCGCTGGCTGGGCGGGATGCTAACCAACCATCAAACAATCTCACGCAGCATTAACAAGTTGAAAGAGCTAGAAACCTTGCTGGCGAGCGAAGAAGCGGTTTCAAAATATACCAAAAAAGAACGTTTGCTGATGACTCGCCAGTTGGAAAAACTTAACAAGAACCTAGCCGGCATTAAAGATATGCACGGTTTGCCCGACATCATGTTTGTGACCGATACCCGCAAGGAACATATTGCGGTGATGGAAGCCAACCGGCTGGGGATTCCTGTTGTGGCGATTGTCGACACCAATTGCGATCCGGATATGATCGACCATGTCATCCCCGGCAACGACGACGCGATTCGCGCCGTGCGGTTGATCACATCCAAAATGGCGGATGCCATTTTGGATGGCAGAATGTCGGTGAGCGAAGGGGCCGAAGAAGAATCTTTTGAAGGTGGAGGCCAACCAGAAGCAAGCGAAGAGCGCGCTGAAGCCGGTGGTGAAACACCAAGAGAGGCAGGTGAGAGCGCCATAGAAACAACAGCCGCCAGCACCCAAGAAGAACCGAAAGAGGCCGCCACAACATCTGAATCCGTTTCTGAAAACGTATCTGTAAATCAATCATAAAGGGAAACTGACCATGGCTATAACTGCAGCAGATGTCAAAGCCCTTCGCGATAAAACAGGCGCGGGCATGATGGATTGCAAAAAAGCACTCAGCGAGTGCAATGGCGATGTTGAAGCGGCGCAGAAGTATTTGCGTGAAAAAGGCATTTCTGATGCCGCCAAACGCAGCCATCGCACCACCAAAGAGGGATTGATCTATTCTTACATTCATCCAGGCAGCAAAATCGGGGTCTTGCTCGAACTCAACTGTGAAACCGATTTTGTGGCCCGGACCGATGATTTTCAAAACCTGGCCAAAGACATCGCCATGCACATTGCCGCCTCGAGCCCGTTGTATGTAGAGCGCAGCGAAGTGCCCGAAGAAACCATCGACGCCGAGCGGCAAGTTCTCATCAATCAGGCAAAAGATTCGGGCAAGCCTGACCACGTCATCGAAAAAATGGTCGAAGGCCGGCTTGATAAATTTTACAGCCAGATTTGCCTGCTCGAACAATCGTTCATCAAAGACATGAACGTCACTGTGGAAGATTGGGTCAAACAGACCATCGGCAAAATTGGTGAGAATATCACCGTGCGGCGGTTCGCCCGGTTCCAACTGGGTGAAGATTAAATAACAACCGAGGGGGGGACGCGGAATTCGCATCCCCCTTTTTTTATGCATTGGAGGCAAAGCCCATGCCCAGGCGGGTATTACTGAAGATCAGTGGGGAAGCCCTCGCAGGAGATCAAGGGCATGGTATTCATTTTCCTACACTCGAGCGAGTGGCGGCCGAAATTGCCGATGCGATGCAGACAGGCGTGCAAGTGGCGCTTGTGGTGGGAGGAGGCAATATTTGGCGTGGGGGACGCCATGTTTCCAAGTTTATTGAAGAAGCCGCCACCCACTATATGGGGATGTTAGCCACCGTAATCAACGCGATGGCGTTTCAAGGCGTTTTGGAGCAAACGGGCATTCATACCCGGGTGTTGAGCGCCATTCATATGGAACAGGTAGCAGAACCCTACATTCGCCGCCGGGCGGTACGGCATCTTGAAAAAGGCCGGGCCGTGATTTTAGCCGGGGGCACCGGCAACCCCTACTTCACCACCGACACCGCCGCCGCCCTGCGCGCCACTGAAATCGAAGCCGATATGGTTTATAAGGCTACCAAAGTGGACGGTGTGTATTCGGCCGACCCGGTAAAAGACCCCACGGCCCGCCGCTTTTCTGAATTGACCTACCGGGAAGTGTTGAATAAAGATCTCCGCGTGATGGATTCAACCGCGATTTCATTGTGTATGGAAAATAACTTGCCGATCTGTGTGTTTAATATGTTAACATTGGGAGCCATTAAAAATGCATTAATTGGGGAATCGATTGGAACGCTGGTTCGCAGCACTGTAAAAGAAGAGGTGGAAATATAATGTCTGAGAATGAATTTGTACAAGAAGCCGATTTAGAGATGCAGGAGGCTGTAGAGTCGACCCAGAAAGAACTGAACCAGTTGCGCACCGGACGCGCCACCCCGGCATTGCTGGATGGGGTGATGGTGGAAGCCTATGGAACCAAATCGCCCCTTAAACAGATGGCCAATATCAGTGTTCCCGAAGCGCGGCTGATCGTGGTGCAGCCCTGGGACAAAAGCATTTTAGGCGATGTCGAAAAAGCCATCCAAGCAGCCGATATTGGCATCACCCCCAACAACGACGGCAAAATGATTCGGCTCAATATCCCCCCGATGACTGAAGAACGGCGCAAGGATGTGGTGAAAACCGCGAAAAAGATTGGCGAGGATGGAAAAGTGCGCATTCGCCACCTGCGCCGTGACAGCATCGATTCGCTTAAAAAAGCCGAAAAAGAAGGGACGCTGTCTGAAGATGAATCCAAACATCTTCAAGAAGAAGTACAAAAACTGACCGATAAGCATACCCATACCATTGATGAGATTCTCAAAGAAAAAGAAAACGAAATTATGAATTTTTAAGCATCAATCAAAGTCGATACGAGTTATTTTTTTCTTCCTTTCAATGAAAAGGGCGGCTCATGTTTTGAGCCGCCCTCTCTTGTTTCAAAAAACCGAGAATTCTTAACGCAGCATCCAATCGGAAACAGAAGCCGGGGTGTGATCGGATTCTACGGTGACACGAACCACGTTCGTGAACTCATCAGTCGTTGTGTAGATAATAATGAATGAATCGCTATTGGGATCGTATTTTACATTGTGATTGTTGGCGCTATTGTCTACGACACCGGGTTCTTCAGGTGTGGCCGTGTAGACCGATGGGCTGAGTTCAGGGATCAAATTGCCATTATTTTCATTTGGCGGCAAGACTTGGCCATCAGGTCCCAGTAGGTTAAATAGCATGCCGCCGAAGCCCAGTGAATCTTTAACAAATCCACCGTTGACGTTGTAACTCACAATAAACACACCGCTATTTTCATCCAATGCCATTTGCGGATGGCGTTGATTGACCAACGTGCTGTTATCTCCTTCAACCGCCGGTGAAACAACATAAGGGGTATCCTCTTGGGTTTCGGTTAACGCATATTCAGGAGCGCCGCCCACTTCAAAATAGGTGAGATACCCCCCTTGGTCACTATTGCCAACGTCGTATGCGCCGACGAACTCACCGGTGAATGGATTTTCAATTGCTGAGGGGTGGCTTGGATTGTCAAATCCTTCCATTTCTGTTTGCAATGAAGTTTGTTCACCCAGTTCGAGCAAGCCCTCATCATTCAGGTCCGGCAATATCACACGCCCCGCAGTTGCGTTGGTTTGCGGACCATCGGTATTGAACAAGGCGAAATACAAGTCATTTTCTGGAAGGTATTGAACATCCGGGTCATCCACATCACCTTCGTTCGTGACATTAAAACCGTCCAAGTCCACAGGTTCTTCATTCAATTGGTTGTTTTCACTGTCGAAGAGATAGCCAACTATGGTTTCTTTGGCACCGCCATTTCCTTCGATATCGATATCTTTTTCAGCCACTACCAAATAGCCTCCGCGGTTGGTGTCTACCGCCACAGAAGTATCATCATAGCTCAGCGAGGCATCTTCATCTATCACAAATGATGCAGCAATGCGCGGGTCTGATACACTGGATGGATTGATCACAGAGATGATGGGCACGCCTACACCATTGGTTCCACGATTATCCGCTTTCCCAATGGCAATGTATTGATCGGTTACTGGATTGTAATCGATTTCATGCGTTTCGAACCCCCCATTGGGATTGCCCATGATCACAAAAGGATCACCTAAAATTTCGAAACTTTCTGAGTTCACAAAAACACCCAATAAAGCCCATTGGTTGGTTTCGCCGGTGATCGGGTCTGGAGCAGCATTGCCGGTGTCGTAAAATGTCAGCAGCATTTCTGATTCTTCTGTGTTTAGAGCCAAGTTGGCTTCTGCCGTAAACGGAAAAGATTCCAACTGCTCATTAACAATGAAGATGTCTGACAATCCGAACTCAGGTGGGAATTGCGATTGAGCATCGAACGGCGAAATGGCACAAAGACCTATGCCTAGAAGTCCTGCTGCACTACGTTTTACAATACTTGGAATCATAATAAATCCTTTCTGAGTATTTATTGGAATCAATCAAAATAGAAGGTGTTTGTTACAAATGTTTATAAATCTCATAAAATAAAGGTTAGATTAATATTTGCCATAAGTTAGCAAGGATACAATCTGATGGAACTAATTGAAATTACGGAAGATATTATACAATCCGTCAATCAACTGAATTTCAAGCCGCCTATTACCCATGTCTACAATCCGCTTGTATATGCGGAAGAACCGCATTTTGAGTACGTTCAACGTTTCGGGCAGGGGACGCGGGAAATCGTGATGCTGGGGATGAACCCCGGGCCTTTCGGTATGGCGCAGACTGGTGTCCCTTTTGGTGATGTGGCTATGGTGCGCGATTGGATGGGGATTACCGGCACGGTGGGCAAGCCGGAGCATGAAAACCCCAACCGGCCTATCGAGGGTTTCAACTGTCCGCGCAGCGAGGTTAGCGGGACCCGGTTGTGGGGATGGGCGCGGGATACGTTTGGCGAAGCGGAGAATTTTTTTGCACGCTTTTACGTGATCAACTACTGTCCACTGTCTTTTATGGAAGAGAGCGGGCGCAATTACACGCCGGATAAGCTGCCTTCCGCAGAGCGGCTGCCATTATTGCAAATTTGCGACCGGGCCTTTCGACAAATGATTGAAGTCTTGAAGCCAAAATATGTGATCGGCATCGGCGGCTTCGCCGAGAAGCGCGCGCGCCAGGCCCTGCGTCGAATGGATATTGATGTCGGCAGAATCTTGCACCCCAGCCCGGCCAGCCCGGCCGCCAACCGCGGCTGGGAACAAGCCGTAATGCGTGATTTGAAAAATTGCGGGGTAGAGATATGAGGATAATGAGTGGGGTGCATGGTTAGAAGAAGTGAGGTCCAAGGTGGCTCATTAACGAAATTCTTATACGATTTTTGGGGGATTTGCATTTGATTTTTATTGGGATTCGTTACACTTAACCTATTATGATACAAAAATTCAAATTAACTCTTTTTGGTTTTGCATTGATAATCGCAGCGTATTCTGTTGCTTATGCATGCAATGTGCCTGTTTTTCGGTACGCTCTTGAACGGTGGCAAGCTGATGTGTTTGAAATTGCTGTGGGATACAAAGGCGAAGAGACAGTGCAACTGCTCAACGAATTGAACGAAAATGCGCAAGGCGATGAGGGTGGGTATAACTACCGGGTCAATCTTTATGATTTGTCTGATGAAGAAGCCATTACTAGAAGCGGGTTTACGGGAGAGCAGCTTCAGATGGAGACCCCTTTTGTGGTTATCCGGTATCCAAGAGAGCGCATGATTAAAGAGCCTTTGGCCACTGGGCCACTCAACCGGGAGTTTATTCAGCAGGTGCTGCATTCGCCGCTTCGCCAGCAAGTGGCCGAACGCTTGATCGACGGCCAGACCGCGGTATGGGTGTTTTTGGAAAGCGGTGATTCTGAACAAGATCAGAAAGTTTTTGAAACTCTAAAGACAGAAGTGGAGCAGCTTCACGAGGCGCTTCGGCTGCCCGATTTGGCGGATAACACCGAGGCCGATACGATTGAACTCACCGGACCTTCTGAGGATGTGCGTATTGAATTTTCGATATTGCGCCTTTCGCCCGATGATGAGTGGGAACAATACTTTGCCGAGCAATTGATGAATGCTGAAAATGATTTATACGCCTATGAAGGCAAGCCTATGGCTTTCCCCATTTACGGCCGGGGGCGGGCGCTCTATGCGTTGATTGGCGATGGCATTATGCGGGATACCATCCAAACGGCGGGGCAATTTTTGGTGGGGCCCTGCACCTGCCAAATCAAGGATGATAATCCAGGTGTCGATTTGTTGATGGCGGTGGATTGGCAGAATTCGCTGGATAACTTTTTGGTGCGCGATAAGATGCCTCCCGCTCCATTCGCCTCGTTTAATGATCTAATGCGTCAGGATGAAACGGTTGGCAGCGCTGCAGCAATGGCTGCTTCAACAGGTGGTGTGCCTGAAGAGCAGCCGTCATCTTCATTTTGGCAGATTCTCTTTATTGCTATCGGGGTTATTGTGGTGATTGATATTGCGGCATTGTTTGTGTGGATTAAGCGCAGGCGCGCGAGTTTGTAGTGTTGAAGTTCAAATTTTTTCAACTCTTTCCCAACCCAATGTCATTACTTAGGATCAAATTATACAATTTTGTCTGTTGAAATTTGCATAAACAAGAGCCCGGCTCGGCAGGAGCCTCGCCCTCCCGAAAGATGGTTGGCTTCACTTCATATCTTTGATCACCCGCATGGCTGCATTGTGACCTGCCGCTCCAATGACAGAACCCGCTGGGTGGCAGCCTGCACTGCAGGAATAGAGCCCGTCGATGGGGGTTTTATAAGGCATTCGTTGATCGAAACCGAAGGTGTTGTCAACATGGTGAATGTGGCCCAGGGTGATTCCGAAGCGCTGTTCGATTTTCTTGGGAGTTAGAGCGAAAACATCTACTACACTATCATGAAAACCAGGGGCAAAGCGGTCTGCAATGTTGATGAGATGGTTGACATAGCGGTCTTCTTCTTCCTCCCAACTTTTATTTTTTAGCTCGTATGGAACCCATTGCACAAAAAAGGCGGAATTATGCCGTCCCTTCTCATCTTGCAATGATGGATCGGCTTGTGTGTGAATGTACCATTCGATTGTGGGGAAATCGGCGAGTTCACCGGCTTGGACTTGTCTGAACGCAAGGCGAATTTGTTGGATCACATCTTTTTCTTGGGGCAGCAAATGGATGGTGGCGTTGTGCTGGCCCCGGTTCTCTGGCAAGCAGGTGAATACCGGCAAGCGTTCAAGCGCCAAATTCACTTTTAAGGTGGTGCCTGTGCGTTTAAAATTGTCTAACCGATGATTGAATGATGATGGAAATTTCTCTTCGCCAACCAGTGAACGCATCCGCAAGGGGTCGGCATTGCATACGATGGCTTTTGCCCGAATCTCACGATCATCCTGCAAAGCCACACCCGTTGCTTGCCCGCCTGTTGTTACAATGTTCTGAACACATGTATTGGTAATGATTTGAGCTCCAGATTTTACGGCCAAGCGCGCAAGTTCTTGAGTAACATTCCCCATCCCCCCTTGCACGATCATCCAAGTGCCTTCTGAACCGGGTAGGCGGCACATGTTATGATTGAGAAAGTTCATTCCTGTATTTGCTGTGCCAAAACTGCCATGCAATCCTGAAAATGCATCGGTTACAGCATACATGGCAAGTAACAGTTCGCTTTCAAAACCGAATTTCTCCAAATAATCTTCAACCGGGTGGGCAACCAAATTGATGAATGTGTCTTGCAATGTTGGCCGAATATATTTTTCCGCTGTTTCTTCAATCGAAAGTGGTTCTTCCAACCAGCAGGGCGCCAGGTCGTCACGAATTTGCCCGATTTCTTGAGCCATAGCCTGGTTCGCGTTCCAATCTTTTTCTGAAAAAAATGACAAAAATTGATGGCGCATAGCATCCGCATCCGAACCAAACAGCAAGTAGCGGTGGTTTGTCGTCGGCAGGAAATAATGGGGATCACGGCGAATTAATTTGAAGTTCGCCCCCAATTTTTCAATAAGTTCTGGAGGCATGATTCCTAACAAATAGGCGCCTGTGGAAGTGCCGAGCTGTGGCGCTTTGGCGAAGGGATACTCTGTTTTGGCCGCTCCCCCAACTGCGGATTTTTCTTCCAGCACGATCACATTCAAGCCCTGGCGCGCAAGAAACACAGCGGCAACCAAGCCGTTGTGACCGGCGCCGATGATGGCTATATCGGTTGTGGTTGTTTTCATAGTAGCGTTCTTACTTGTGATTTGTGAGAATATCACTCTAGAATTTATCTTCAGTGAAATCAGCATTCGGGGCAGACACTGGGGTCTGCCCCTACATT
>CAZEZQ010000116.1:0-10427 GCA_964516245.1 uncultured bacterium
GCAGCTTGTCTGGCTATGTTTTTCAACTAGTCGGCGGGATACGTTCGGGGATGGGGTATTGCGGGGCCCACAACATCAAAGAATTGCACGAAAAAGCCCGATTCACCCAAGTGACTCAAGCCAGTTTGCAGGAAAGCCATCCGCATGACATCTACATTACCAAAGAAGCGCCGAATTACCGTTTGTAAGAAATGGCGTTACCTTACTTCTTGAGGCTGCATATACTGCATGGCTTCTTCAAAGCGGGCGGTGCGGGTGCAGATTAATCCCATCAGATGACGCGCTTGGTTGTGTTGAGGGTTTTTCTCTAACAACTGGGATACAGATTGATAGGCCTCTTCTTCCTTTCCCGCTTTTAGACAAGCCTGGCCGTATTCCAAAAGGAGCGTCTCGTTATTGTGGCCTTGTTCTAGCAAAGGTTGTAAATTCGACACCGCTTCATCCAATTCTCCGCTTTCCCTTAAGGCCTGGCTTAAGAGCAGACGGGTGTCGAATTCGTTAGGCTCTTTTTCTAAAAGCTTACGGCATTGATGGGCGCAGTTTTCGAATTCCCCCAAATCAAAATACAATTGGGCGAGAGATTTTACGATGTTAAGATCGTTTGGCAACTGTTCGTGCGCATAGGCCAGTTCACGATACGCCTGCCGATAGTGGCCTTGCTGCCGATACCCCAAGGCTAAAAAATAATGGGAATGAGGATCGTTGTCTTGCCGCAGGAGCGCTTCTTTCAACGTTTGTATCCCTCTTTCGGTCTCTCCTGATTCAATCAACGCGGCGCCCAAACGGCTTAATGTTTTTACTGAATCCGGTTTTTTGTTCAATACGTTTTGCAAATAGGGGATGGCGGTTTTCCATTGTTTTGTTTCATAAGCCAGTTTGGCAATGTGGCTAAGTAATGAAAACTGTTGGAGACCCAGTTCCCATGCTTGCTGGTAATGTGCAAGCGCCTCGCCGTAGAGTTGGCGCTGTTCCAAGCATTCGGCGAGTTTTAATTCAAGAATCCCGTCATTGGGGATCGATTGTACGCCTTTGCGCAAAACGGCCAGTTGTTTTTGAAGATCGTTACGTTTTTTGCAACAGTCTGCGAGTAACAGAAATGAATTTGGATTTTGGAGGTCGTATTCCATCGAGTGCTCTAGGTAGTCGATCGCACTCGCGAAATTTTCTTGTTGGAGAAATTCTTCAGCCAAATGAATCAACCGGAGCCCCTCAACCTGAGCGATGGCAGGCGAAGTTTGCACCAGGTTGGTTACAAACGATTTCAAAGCTTCGACACGGGATTCATAATTCATTTCTTCGGTTTTTTGCCGGATTTCGGTTTCCAAACGGGCGCGAATGCGAGGGTCAATCAATTTGAGGTATTCTTCTAATGAAGCTTTCAAACCGGATTCTTCAGCCAATTCTTGATAGCGCCTATGCCACAATTGTTCAAAACCCTGCAATACTTTTTCTTTGAATTGATGAAAGGGCTTGATTCGTTCTTTTAACAGTGAGATGGTTTGCTGGAGCTCAACCTGTTCGCGCATATCCAAATTGGCGCGCTTTTCGGGTTTTTGAAATTGTTCGAGTTTGGATTGCAGTTTGCTGATGTTCTTCTTTTCTGCAGCCAAGCGTTCAAATAACTGAAACAGGTGTGCTGCGCATCCGGCGGTTTTTTGGGAAATGCGTTTGCGGCGGTGATCCATTTCAAAAACGCGCTTTTGATCCAACATGAGGCTGCGCATCTCATCGATGCTGCCATCTTGTATGATCTGGCGGTATTGTGCCAATTGTTCGTTCGAACGGTCTTTGAGCATCGCTGAGCGCACGGTTTGTACGATCCGGCGCACCTCAGGATCAAACCGTGACAGGCCGGGGATGCGGGTAGGCTCTTCTTCCTGCCATTCTTCTTCGGCCGGTTCTACAGGTTCAGCCGGATCAAATTCATCAGGTCCCAGTTGGGTATTTTCTTCATTGGGGGATTCATTCATTAATTTACATCATCCTCTTCGACAAACGATCGTTCTTCAAACGGCAACAATTCGATTTCTTCTCCCACGAGCGCGATTGATGCGGGGCCCGTTGGGACGGTAAAGGTTTTTTTGTATCCCAATATAACGATTTCTACACCGGGATAAATTGTGCTTCGCGCACGGACCATGCGCTTGAATTGTTTGGCTTGTTCGATTTCATCCCGAATGGTTTCCAATTTTTTTTCCCATTTTCCAATTTTTTCATCCAGTTTTGGGAGCGTTTTTTGAATGCTTTGAAACGCTTCTTGTTGTTTTTCGTTCAATGAACCGCTCTCTTGTTTGGCCGTTTGCAATTTTGTATATTTCTCGTTCAGTTTTTCTTGCTTCTCATGCAATACGCCCAATTCTTCTTCTATATTTTGAGATTCATTTGCATTGTGCTCAACATCATAACCTACAACGATTTTGGTTTTTACACCCATTTCGCTGCCCAATTGACCGGCGCACAAATCATCTACCACCTCAATATGGCCCCCGACGATTTCAGCATTTTTTCCGGTCGAGAGCAATCGGCGGCATCGAATTTTGGAATGCCATACAGAGCCATCCACCCGCACATCCCCATGGGTGGCGGCTTGGGCCGAGTTGACGAATTTGGCATAAATATGTTTGTGTGACCGAAGTTGGGCTTCTCCTTTCCCCTGCACTCCCCCTTCTAGAAACAAATGGCCTTTGGCTGCCAATTCGGCAGCTTCTACCGTCCCTTTCACAGCAATATCCGTATCGGAAACCACTTTAAATCCTGACAGGACATCTCCTTTCACCGTGACGGCCACATCCACATTGAGATTTCCGGTTGAGTAATCCACGTTGTTTTCGATTTCCAATCCAGGCACAATCACCAGTTGATCGCCTTCAAAATAGCAACACCCATCCACGATGGCATACATCGACAATTCATCTTCTGAGATTTCGGTATTGGGCACGGTTGGAAAAAGCAGGTTGACGCCATCTTTTGCGGGGATAATTTCCCCATAAATATCCATGCCCGGTTCTCCCTCGGTGGCGGGGATTTTATTCAAGATTACCTGGCCTTTCGAGATGTTGCGATACTGATGGGGATGTTTAAAATCGGCCTGGCCGCCGGATGTGATGGTGGGCCGCCCATCCAGAACCATCAAATTCAAGCAGTCTTCTATCTGGGCATCCCGGCCCTCAACCGCATCTTTGCCTTTGGCCACAACCCAGGATTGACTCGAGTTTTTTAAGGCTTTTTGCAATGCTGTTTCGTTGATTCCAAATACGATCCCCTGGCGCTCCAAGCCAGATTTCAGAGTTTCTACGCTCCATAGGTTTTGAAATTCTTTTTGAATTTGTATACGGGCGCTCATGCAATCTTTGCTGACTGTGATTTCAGGACCGCATTGAATTAAGGCTTCTTTTAAGAATGCCGGGATTGGGTTTTCATTGGTAGCATCGTACCAAGAAGGGTCCACGGTTCCTTGTTTCACCGCCCGCCGCAGAATGGTATCCAATGACAAAAATAGCGACATGATTGATTCACGCATGCGGTCTTCGGGCAGGGTAGGCAACCACTCTCGTAGTTGGCGAATCAACGGTAGGGAATGATTCAATTCTTCTGCTACTGAAGCGGCTTCTTCTTGTTCTGCAAGGAGAGAAGCCGTGTTTTCTACCCCCTCTAAAAGGCTGGCAATTATGCAGGCAAATGGGTTTGGTTTTTTGGCGGTTTCATTCATATACCAATATGTTTTGCTCAGGAGTTGATAATTACTATTATTGTTAAAAATGCTGTTTGTCCAATAGGGACAGACGTTGCCAGTTCAGTCCATTCAAAGCTGGGCATTACTTTATTCACATAAAAACGAAGTGTACAGTGAGACTTGATAGGAGAAAAGCGAATTCTTTCGATTCTTATGTGTGAGTTTTGTGTGAATTTGTCTTACGGTAAAATGTAGGCCAGGAGTCAATGCCGTTTAGTTAAGGAATATGGCAAGAAATGGGTGGCACAGGTTTCTTAACCTGTGCCTAAAACTTGCATGAACTTTGGATGGATCGGCACTGGTTGAAAAACCAGTGCCACCCAAAAGTTTTTCACATCTTATGAAACATTCACGTAAGTTCTTAGATTTGAATTGGTTATGCATACTATTTACGTAAATCAGAAGCCGTTCAATCAAACCGGCTCGGCGGGAGCACGCCACGGCGCATTTTCAACCTCGCCCTCCCCAATCCTCACCCTCCCCAATGGATATTGATTTAAGGGCAATTTCTGCAGCATTCGGGGCAGACACGGGGGTCTGCCCCTACATTTGTAAAATTTCAAACATTTTTGGTTAGGTTTTGGGGGTGAATGATTGTTCTAATTCACCTTTTTTCATTGGATTTGTTGGGATCGAGAATTGAAGATTATTCCAACTCAAGTTAAGTTGAGAATCTTTTTTTGTTTTCTCTATCTTATTTGGATCCATATTGGCCTTATCCAAATCGATAGAAATGGCGAATGAAAAATGGGCTTCTTTAAGTTCATTGAAATTGATTTTGCGTGAGTCTCCATGATAGGCAACCAAATCGAGATACTGGATACCGTTTTCTTTCCCCGCTTCCCATTTCAATTCGTGCTCACCAAATTGATTCGTGATGGGAAAAATTTGAATACCAATATTGCGTTCTTGCAGCGATATTGGTGATTGCATGCCAGTTGGTTTTGCTATTTCCAAACCTTCTATCGATCCGCCGAATTCAAATCGCAGGCGCATATCTTCTGCTTCGATTGTCGCGTTTTGGATGCGGTCCAAACTTACATGGGTGTCTCCATAATCGGTGGCGAAAGGGATTGCTATCAAGGCGCGGCCATTTTGCTGCTGAGAAAAGAACAGCGCTGAACAATAGTCGTAGCCATCATGCAAAAAGCGCATTCGCATATAGGCCGGTTGTTCCGGCGTGCCCCAATAGGCGAGGATGGGCCGGCGTTGGTTCCAAAAGTCGCCCTGATTGATGGCGCCCAGTGTGTATTGGGGATGCAGATAGGTTGAACCCACCACCGGTTGGCGGCCGCCGGAGCGGCGTTTGCGGAAGGTTTCCACTTCGAATCTCGGTTCATTCAGCGAGTTGAAGTAATGGTGATATTTTTCTGGACAATCGATTGCAATGCGGTAATGGCGAAGATGATCGGCCACTTGATCTTTGGGCATTAGCCATCCCGGCGTGTTCAATCCCATTTCCAAGAACGCATGGGTAGAATTGCCCCCGCGCAATACTTCGCCATACCAACGGCTGTGGGGACCGGCCCATTGATGGGTGGGCGCATGAAAATGGCGCGCGATATGCGACCAGGCCAGATCATGCAGATCCCGAATCAGCTTCAGATCGTCTTCATCTCGAATGTGCATCAACATGCGTGAGATTTCGGTCAACGCCACAATCGAATAAGTGGGGCTGTTGTATTCAGTAAAGGTGCCTTGATCCATCGTATAGCTATGAAAACGGCGCAGACGGTCTTTGGCATAGGTTTCGATTTCTTCGTCACCGATGTATTCGGCTGTGGCAAGGGTTACATAAGTGCCCATAATCGCGATGTTGGTATACCCCATACCCACATTGCGCCGTTTGATCGAACGGGCGGCATGCAGGATGGATTCACGCAACTCATCGCGTAGCTTATCCGGCAAACGGCCGCGATGGTCGATCCATGCCTGCAACAGCTGGGTGCCACAGAAGTCTGCCCAGTTCCAATCCGGCGGTGACATTTGGCCGAGCGGCTCTTCCAAATACCACGACCAGATGCCATAGGTTTTGTTGTCCAGATTTTGATCTTGCAGCGAGATTAATTTTTGAATGATCTCACAGGCGCGTGTGAGACGCCATTCTTCGCCGGAATCGAGCAGGGCTGTGGCATACTGCAGTGAAGAGCGTGTGTTATGTACTTTCCCGCTTTTGAGGGTGGTGTGATAACCCACTCCGGATACATTGGTGACAACCATTTTCTCTTCGGGATCGTAATCGTCATCATAATCGTGCAAACGTTGTCTCAGTGCTTCACGCTGTATTGCCGACAAATTGGCACCGTCTTGTGCAAAAGCGTGTGTATTTTGTAACAGCGTATAAGACCCAATGCCCCAATAGGCGCTGGATTTAAGAAAAATACGGCGTTTGATTTTAGAATTCATTGCTTATTTCCTCCAAAAAATCTTACTTGTGACAATCATATAGTGCAGGCAGGATGCCTGCATCACACTTAGGATAACTGATTTACGTTTAATTGCTCTTTTTGCCGGAACGTCTTACTCTAAATTTACCAAAAAATAAAAAAACTCTCCAGGTTGGAGAGTTTTTTTAACAATGGATTGAATTTCGACAATTCCTAACGGGGAGGAGTTCCTTGAGGCTTTCCGTCAATGATAATAAAGCCGCCGTTGTAATCGCCCCCCATTCGGACAATATCTCCACTACTGTCGAGGCCGTTGGAAATGTCAAATGTTTTGATGGTTGTGAAAAAAGGGAAGCCATCGTTGCCACTCACTTCTTCATCCACATCCGGCCCAGGAGAGATGATCAAATACGCCATATTCGGCCACTGTTTCGCTGGATTGTGGGCATTGCCCGAACCGAATTCATAATGCACATTGCCTTCATTGGCGCGTTTCACTTTGGAAGGAAACGGATCGAGCGGCAAGGCGGACATATAGGGTGTGGGTGATGTTAACCGAAACAACCCCTTTTGGCTGCGATCAGAGGGATAATCGTGATCTTCCACATAGGTGCCCCAATCCAAACGGTATTGTTCTAGAGCGGTGGCGACAGCGCGTTGATCGTTTTGAACCCGTGCTATTTTTGCTTTCACTTGAGCATTCAAAAAGTTAGGGACGGCAATTGCCGCCAAAATGCCAATGATGGCGACGACAATGAGCAATTCTATTAAGGTGAAGCCTAATTTCGTGTTCATTCAATGTACTCCTTTTGGGTATAATTCATTTGGTAGAGAAATTGAATTGCCAAGCGTGGATGGGTTAAAAACCATTTCACGCTTGGCAATGTATATAGTCAATTAATGGCTGTCAGGAATTAATAGATTGACCAGGAGGTTACTGCAGTTTCACCGCCAATGAAAGTAACCACCAATTTCGGTGTCTTTTCAGCGGCTTCTTTGGTGACTATATTCACGCCGCCGCTTCCACCGGGTTCAAGGATCCATCCGAGATTTTCCAACTCGCCGGTAGACCACTTTTGCAGACTGGAAGTCACATCCACTTCTTGGATACCACTTTCACCACTAAATTGTGTTACTTGCTCTTCGGCCACTTCAACACCCAACTGAGTGAAGAAACCATCTGCAACAAAGTTTTCGAAAGTTACTTCTTCTTCAACCCATCGAGTATCAATGGTTAAACCGCCGAATTCTTCTGTGTGAGGCAACACTTCACGTAAAATGGGATCGCTTCCCGGGTCGACAATTACAAAACGCGATTGTGCGGAAGTAATTTCCGTCCCCATAGGAATTTGGTTTTCACCATCACCAAAAATATCTTCAAAACGAACCAAGCCAAAACGAACATCGGTGAAGTCTCCGCTATCATCGATGTCTATAATGACGTCTGTGCCGAAATTGGTGAATAAATCTTCTTCTTCGTTGCCAATCCAGGCATCTTTCAAACCTTCGTATCCATTTTGGCCTTGCACAAATTCAAATGTGCCATTTGGAGTTTCAACCGTTAATGAAGTAGCGCCCAATTCACTGGCTTCTGAGGCCACATGGCCAAAACCATTGCTTTGCGCAACGTCGGGAACGGCCACAAAACCGTTGTTTGCCATACCGTCAACAAATGCTTGTACGTGAGTGGTGAGATCGACGAAAAATGGATTGCCTGCTGATTCGTGAAAGACTTGAATGGTTGGCTCTGCGGCAAAGTGGGTTCCGGCGACCGGTTCTTCTCCAAAAATCGAATTGAATGTAACTGTTTCTGGGTCCCATTCGACTAGCAAATTAAAAAAATTCGAAAATTGGCTCGAACTTCCACTATTGGAAATGAAAGTTTGCAACTCTGCACTCACAATTTCCGAATTGGGTGGAATTTGATTGGCACCGGTACCGATGATGTCTTGAAACCAAATCAGGCCATAATTCACTCCACCATCTTGACCATCCCATTCAAACTCAGCGCGGCCTTCAAAGTTATCATCCGGGACGCCGCTGCGAACGAAAACGTCACTCAATCCAGTGTACCCGTTTACTCCTTGCTGGAACGTGATGGTTTGTTCCTGGGCTCCTGCAACACTGACAATCAAACTCAATGCTGCACTTACAAATAGGCTTTGCAACTTTCTCATACGACATTTCTCCTTACATAAATTGGGTTTGGCTGCTTAGCAACAGGGTCTATTATGAGAAGAAAAATTATGAGAATATTACGAAAAGGTTATAATATCGTTAAATTACTAAAATTCATAAGAATTTGCAAGAAAAGTGTTAAGAAAATATGTAAAAGGGTATATTAAGGAAGGTTAATATTAAGAGATTGTTAGCATTGCGCGAAATTCTGTTGAATATTGAACAGGCTTAACATATTGCTAACATTCTCTTACTATTTTGAATTGGTATTATTCACCAATGGGGTTGAAGTGCGGCGAAAAAGTGTATGTTTTGCCATCTTCCAGATATATTTCATCCATCCAGGATTGATAGCCTTTCACCAATGGAACCATGCGGATCTCGACCGTGCCGGCGCGGATGTTATCTTGCGCGATTGGGGTGTGGCCCAATTCCAACCCGCGGATAAAAGCGCGGGCGTTGACCGGTTCGGGTTCATAAATCAATTTGACATAGCCCCGGTCTGTGAAGATGGCTGAGTTTTTAACAATCACAGGGAGGCTAATTGAGAAATGAACAAATGTAAGTATTAGAAATATCCATGTAAACATTTTGCGATTGCAGAATTGATAGGCGCAGAAAAATACAAACAAATTGAGTGGGATCGCCATGCTGCAGAATGAATCCCAATCACGGGTTCGCAGTTGAGGGTAAAAGCAGGTGCTCCATAAGATGGCCCAAATGCTGTAATGCAATAAAAAGCGCAGCCAGGGGGTTTGCTTGATGGTGTTGGAATATTGCCAAACGAAGTAGGCCAGGCCAATGAGCCCAAAGGGGGCGATCCACAGGTGGAAGAGAGTTTTGTCGTACAGATGATCCCACGAAAAGGCCATATACAAATACGCCCCATGATCGTAGGGTTCAGCAAAGGGGGGGAAGTGTTCGAGCAGTGGTTCGTCGCGCAGGCCAAAGTAGGCGCGGAGAACAAACACCACAAACCAGGGGAGATAGATCAACCACCAGGGCCGCAAGCGCTGCCGCCAAACCGGTGAAACCGTTGACTTGTATACATAAATGCCATACCCCAAAATCAGAACAAAGGACAATAAATAAATTTGGCTGAAAAAATATTCGGCGGGATTTTCGAATAGTAAAGAAAATTGAAAAAGTTCACCGTGAGAATATTCGCCTACCTCACGATGCAGCAGGGCAGTCAAAATAAACAGCCCAAAACAGGCGGCTGCCAAAACATACGATAGTTTTGGTGTAGATGCTATATCATGCCGATGCTCATTGATGCACATCCCTATGATGAGCAATGCGGGGAAATAAAACACTCCGCTCGAGTGAAAACCAAACGCTAACGCCATAGCCGCACTGGGCCAAAACACGGATAGCGCACCCTCTATTGAACGGAACGCCCAATACGCCGACACCATTAATAAGGCACAAGTCCACGGGTAAAATTCGATATGTCCACAAAAGATATGCAGCAGCAGCGTACTGGGGACAAACAAGATTCCCAGCCATTTCAACGGCAAAGGTTCCACCGTTTGCCAAATCAAACGGTACAAGGCCCAAAAGAAGACCACCCCCGCCAGGCAGGATGAGAGCGCGATAATGTCTTCTACCCACCAATCGATAAGTGGATGCAATGTAAAAAACATTCCCCTATATAACAAATGTGAGAGGGGGGCGCGCGATAAGGTGATGTCATAGGGAAAAGGGCCAACCGTCTGTTTGCAGCAAAATTCACCGTCGCCGATGTTTAAGTTCCAGGACCGAAGATACCAAAGCAGAAATCCAAGGCCGATCAGGGCCGCTATTGGCAGCAATTTATGATGAATGTTAGAACGCATACGCAACCGCATAGACTTCGTTGAGCTTGAAAGTGAACAAAAATATACCTTGCCCCCTAGTCTTCGCCTAGGGATATAGGGTAGGGGGACCCTATACAAGCAGGATAGAATCATCAGGGTAGGGATATTCTGCAATGCAAAACAGGATTAAAATCAACTTTTACATGACGATCCGGCAAAAAGTCCGATCTAGAAAACGACTACACAATATATAGTGATGCGTCTATCCAACCTGTACTGTATGTTGTTGCAGGCGAGGACGCCTGCGCTCCAAAAAAGACTTTTTGCCGA
>CAZEZQ010000117.1:0-5546 GCA_964516245.1 uncultured bacterium
TCGCTGCGAAGTAAGTTGGCGTCTCCATTACGGACCAGGTCGGAATCGATGTTGATTTCACTCATATCATTTACGATGACTGCAACCCGCATTCCCTCACGGTTTCGCAGAGCATGATTCAGGAGCGTCGTTTTTCCGGCTCCTAAGAAGCCGGAAAGAACTGTAACCGGTAGTTTTTTCATATAGTTCACCTAATACAACCCAGAGATTTATTATTGATAAAGAATTATCATTATCATTTACTCAAAGGCGCGAGTCAAGTGGATTATGAAAAATGCGTGAGATTGTGATGAATTCACCGAAAAGAACCGGAACCAATTCGTGTATCTTTCGGAAGTACAAACTCCATGCCCTTGCCGGAGAGATAAATATCGCCGCGGCTGATAATACCGTTCGATGAGTTATATCGAGTGTAGCCTTGATATTCGCGATCGGGACCGACTGAAATAATCCGCCAATTTCCAAAAACTTCAAGATCAACAGAAGTTGCAGGGATATCCACAACATCCCGGTCTTTGACCAATTGGCCAATGTCATGATAGCGATAGCGAGAAAATAACTCAGTATCTTCAATCATCCCAAACGGATCCTCATTAACCTGAAAGGAATCATTTGGAAGAGGGGAAAGGTAAGCGATCGGAACCGTCAAAAAAGAAGGAATTCGATAATGCCGAAATGATACACCTTGATCGCTCATGGGAGGCAAGGCGTTGTGATCGATTCGATAAGTTTCCAACGCCTTTGCAACGGTTTGAAATTCAGAGCGGGCGGCTGCGACTTTCGCCCGGGTTTGTGCGTTCAAAAAATTTGGAACAGCAATCGCCGCAAGAATACCGATAATAGCGACCACAATAAGTAATTCAATCAATGTAAAACCTGATTGCTTTTTCAATTTTTGTATCCTTCCTTGACTGGGGCAACAACTTACTCATAGATGGAAAATTGTTCGATGGCGGTTTCACCGATCATACGAACATTGGGATTTATCGCCGTTACTTCATACCACATAATGAGTTTGGAAGGCAACTGTTCTAACAGAAGACTCGATGCCTCCCCCTCGTTATTTTGACCGGCTAGATTCCAAACAACTCCACTGTTGGAATCTACAAACAGATCATCAACGACATCAATAAAAATTCGCTGTTCGTTCAGGTTGGAGGAATAGACAGCTCCAGCAGTGTGTTCTGGATCGATCAAAACTGTAAATTGAGTCGAACCGAATTGAGCGTTATAGGCATTTTTTTCACCTCGTTCCACATCAATTGCAAACAATTCGTCTTCGATTGAAAAAACCAGCATCCGAGTTGAAGGAGGATTGCGATCATCTTTGCCCGCATTTAAAACGGGGAAAGCGAAATTTCCATCATCGAGAAATTCCAAAAATCCGGCAAACGGATCGCTATTGTAGTTTCTCACAAATCCTGTTCGGCGCGATAGCACCAATGTGTTGGGATGCAGTTCAACCCACTTTTCCCAAGTTGTTGTTAGGCTCGGCAGCAAAGTGAGCTTTTCTCCCGCTAAAGTGCCGACGATGGCTTGTCCATCAGCCTGCCACCAATAACTGCCAGTTTGATAATCCAGCATCACAAAATCGCTCTCAAACAATGCGTTCGTGTTTCCAAACTCGAGTATTTCTCCGTTCAACTCACGATGATACACGGCTACACAGAAGCAGAGTGGACAATACGAAATTGCAACCGGTTCACCGTTCAGAGTATCATTCACCATCTCATGAAAGTTCATGATGCGAATGGGGAATGCCCACGCTTCCCCTCCAGCGGCGTAACCGATCACCATATCTTCTTCATGCATCCATATCGCCTCATCCACCGTTTCATATTGGGGATTATTCAAGGGTGGAATCGCATCGATTATATCGTCGATAAATGCCTGTGGAGTGTCAGGCAGGCGTAAATAGGGCGGATTGGATCGAAACGTGTCGAAATAGATTTCCTCTAATGGAACAGTGTGTTTTGATACATCCAAGGGCGGTATCGTTTCCGACCGGTTTTGGCTATGTGTTGGCTCAGGTAGAAATGAATTAAGCAGGAAAATGAGTAGTGCAATCCGAATGGATTGACGAAACATAAATAACTCCTTCTTGAAAGTTCATTTTGTTAAAAGGACGGACTCCAACGAATGATGTCACCTTCACTGGTTAAACCGTTGCTGGAATCATATTGAATAGCGACCATGTAAATTGCTGGGGATTGAATATTGCAAACAGCGCAAAACTCTTCACCCTCGGTTAAATTTTTCGGGTAGTAGGCGAAGTATTCAAGCAAACCATCAGGTCCGCTCGATGTAACCATCCATTTATGCATTCCAAAATCATATTGCCCGCCAGGACCAGCAATATCCGCTCGAAAATACCCATATGCATGAGCGCCGGGTACAACGTATTTATAGTCCAGCGTTTTATCCAGTTCTCGGTCACTGCGATGGGGAAAAGGATCGCTTGGGACAGAGCTAAGGTATGCAATTGGAGTTGTAAACGGATAAAATCGTTCTTCAAAGTTGTAAAGACGGTCACCCGCATAGCGCAAATAACTAGCGACATATTGTTTTGGATGATCAACGCGATACGCTTCGATTGCAACTTCCAACGTTTTCTGATCCGCTTTCACTCTCGAAATATTCGCGCGAATACGCGCATTTAAAAAATTCGGAACAGCAATCGAGGCTAAAATTCCTATAATCGCCACAACGATAAGCAGCTCAATAAGTGTAAATGCTTTCGATTTTAACATTTTTAATCCTCCTCTAAACAGAGTGTAGGAGAGGGTAAATATACCCTCTCCTTAGAAACAAACAATTCCTCATTTATATAAATAATAGTTTTGTACAGAGGAAAGAACTTGCCCTTGGCCTCTTGTCAGGGTGTGAATCTGATTGACTTCCAATTCACCAAAGGATTCTTCTACTCCACCCGGCCAATAGACCTTCACTTCTACAGGATTCTGGAACGCCCCCAAACCGAAGTGAGCGACAATACTGGATTGTGAAGCGAATCCGCTGTCACCCACCCCAAATTGGCGAATTTGCATCAAGTCCTCGGTAGATACTTCGATCCGGGATCCGATTCCATAACGGTTCAAATTGTCTTGGTGTAATAGAATTTTGATCCAATTGTTGTTTTGGGCCATATCGTTATTTTGATAGAGCCGGAATGGTCCGTCGGCTTCGTTTTCGGTGATGGCGAAATCCAAATCTCCGTCATTGTCAAAATCAGACCAAGCCAATCCCACTAAGTGGGTAATATCGGTGACGCCGGTTTCAAACAACGCTTGTGATGTTTCTTCATTGATATTGCTGAATGTTCCATCGCCATTGTTAATAAAAATCGGTTGAGGCTTTTCATAAAATTCGCCGGAATCGAAATCGGCGTGAGTGGGGTGCAGAATAACATTTAGATCAAGGAATCCGTCATTGTTCATATCAATCCAGCCCGCAGCAAAATCAAATTTACCAAGCCCGAGACCAGCGTCATCAGCCACGTCTGAAAACGTTCCATCTTGATTGTTGCGATACAGGCGTGATGGGGCCAAAGTGCCCAAATTCTCCGAACCACGATTGAGTACAAACAAATCCAAATAGCCATCGTTATCAAAATCTCCCCAGAGCGATGAGTGGGTTATCGCGAAATTAGGGTCTCCTACACCCGCTTCAACCGTAATATCGGTGAAAGTCCCATCACCATTATTTCTGAAGAAGGCGTTTTGAGTTTCAACAATTGGTTCTTCTTCCTCTTCTTCGGTTTCTTCTTCACCTTCTACATGGCCGTGCTCGTCTTCTTCATCGACTATAGACACACTGAAGTAAACATCCAAATCTCCATCATTGTCAAAATCTCCCCAGGAAGCATGGTCGACTCCGATCACGATTTCTTCATCATGCCCTTCTTCTTCACCCGGTTGGGGTTCTTGTGGTTCATCGATTTCAAGATCAATGATTAACCCCACAGATTCTGAAACCAACTCGAACGTCCCATCTCCTTGATTTTGGTACAACAGTGGACCGTCGAAACGGTTGCTGACGAGAAGGTCTAAATCATTATCATTGTCATAGTCAGCCCAGGTGGCGCTAACCGAACCGCTGATCGCTCCATCTTCCAAACCAGAGATGCCCACCTGTTCGGCGACATCGGTAAAGGTTAAGTCGCCATGATTCCGATACAAGCGGTTGGGGGATGGGACATCTTCTTCTTCCGCACCGAGATTGGCTACGAAAAGATCCAGATTTCCATCGCCATCAAAATCCCCCCAGGCTCCACCAAACGCCACCATTTCTTCATCCACAATACCGGCTGATTCAGAAATGTCCGTAAATGTATTGTCTCCATTATTTAAAAACAGTTGATTTTCAGGGTCACGCGCCACAAAGAGATCATCGTACCCATCACTATTCAGGTCACCCCAGGCAATTCCTGATTGTAAATCAAAAAAATCGCCTTGAATGCCTGCTTCGGGAGCAATATCTTCAAAGAGGGTTTCTTGAGCTGGCGCTGATAATTCTATCAACGAAACGATCATGAAAATAAAAATATATTGATTTAAGTGAGTAAAACGAAAAGTCATATTAAATCTCCTATTGCTAATAAGCCTGCACAATTGAATCGTTTCTTATCTTTGAACCGATTCGCCTGTGAGAAATGGGTTGAGAGTAGATTGTAAGACAAATAAATTAAACTAGGCCATTACGATCATTGGAGGGGCACGACTCGAAAAGGAGGTATATGTGTTTTGATAAAAAAATGGATAGATAAGAGGCTTGATAGAGCCTTTTCTATTAGGTCGAACAATGTAGTTATCCGTAAAACCATTCAAATATGGAGCGTTGATAGTAAAGCAAATGATACAGTGAGATTCATAATTGAGTAAAGCAGTGGAATGCCTGCATTCATTCTTTGTATCTTCTTGAATTGCAAGATGACATTCGCGTTGTTGATCTGAACAAGCAGAATTATCTGTATGATGAAAATGGGTGGCAGATACAGTCAGCAGGCAGAGTTGTACAAACACTAAGAATTGTGAAAAAAATTTCCTATATCGTGTTTGAAACAATCTAGTCATAGTTTATTAATCTTTATTGATTTACTCAATTAATCAATAGTAGGGAAAATGAGTCTAAAGTCAAGTTAAAAATGTATGTTTAGAAATTTTTGTTTAAGAGTTAGTGGATTTTTCCCGTAAAAAACCTGAAAGTACTTTAACCGGTAGTTTTTTTACCAAGAGATATTATAATAAATTATCTCTATGGATAATGATAATATATTATCATCTATATTTTGAATTGAGTCAAGTGGATTATGAGAAACACGAGACAACGTACCGCCATAAAAGAAGTTTTTAACAAAGTGGATCGTCCGTTAACCCCACAGGAAATTTTGGAAGAAGCCTCCAAAGAGGTGGCTTTGGGGATTGCCACCGTATACCGGAATATCAATTGGTTGCTCGAAGAACAAGAAATTGTACCAGTTGAATTTCCTGGCGAAACGATTCGTTATGAAAGAGCAGGCAAACATCACCACCATCATTTCCAATGCA
>CAZEZQ010000117.1:5556-10413 GCA_964516245.1 uncultured bacterium
GGCTGCGTCGATGATCTCAAAGGTTTAACTCCGCAAGGATTTAAGTTAGAGGGACATGAAATTTTACTATTTGGACTTTGCAAAGAATGTAAAAAGAAGGCGTAAGAATTATGGCTTCTTTGCTTCAACATATTTTGTCACTTTCGCATCGTTGATAATGTACAAGAAAATCTCGTGTCCAGAATCTGGATGCTTTTCGCGCCACAAACTCAATGTGCCTTCTACGAGAATCGGGCCATCAATCCAGTCCGCTTTTTCGACGTTTTGCCTGATCAAAACAACTTCTGTGTTCGAAGGAGGAGCACAAAAGAAACATCCTGCAAATGTTGGAAAAAGCATGAAATTCGACAAATTTTGGATATCATCAAAAGGAGCCATGAAGCCAAGAATTTTGACCGTCTTGCCATCCAGTTTTTTTAACTCGTTAGGAAAAATTGGTGGTG
Organism: uncultured bacterium; assembly: GCA_964516245.1. GTDB lineage: Bacteria > Hinthialibacterota > Hinthialibacteria > Hinthialibacterales > Hinthialibacteraceae > CAZEZQ01. The sequence continues at coordinate 6,000 of CAZEZQ010000117.1, forward strand.
GATTGCGGTTAAGCGTGGTTTGGCGCAAGAGATCAAAGTTGATATTGCCTTCTTGATACCGCTCAAATTTCTCGTTTTCCAAAACCGCTAACTGCTGCTCATGCCTGGAACTCGCCGCAGTGTTATATTCTTGACTTGATGAAATTGGTGTTTTGGTATCGGAAGGGGTTGGAGTAGACGTAGATTGAAGGCTGTCTAAAGAATTCTGTTTTTTTGATGAAACTTGATTTGTATCTGGAGTATATACCGTTGTCAATGTTGTTTCTGAGGTTTTCTTTTCCATACTTTGAATCGCAAGCAGGCAGGCAATGATGCATACCGTGAAAACCATTCCATACCTTAAATATTTCATTTTTATCTCCTCTTCTTCGCTCGAAATTAAATCTGAGATAGATCTTTCAAGGGGGTTCTCCGATAATTCAATATTGCAGGTATCAAACCAGCGCAAAGGCCGATTAAAAACACCAGCATTAATGCAGCAATTTCATAAGAGTCAATACTCCAGGCCTGAATTTTCAACCCAACATATTGAATAATATAGTATGATCCCATGTGAATCACACCATGTCCCAGAAGCCAACCGAAAACCACACCCAAGAAGACAACCCAAATGGCTTCAAATAATACCAGGGCAAATACTTCCCGGCGATACGCCCCAAGAGTCCGTAACAAAGCCAAATCTCTTCTTCGTCTTTCTGTGGATTGATATAAAGCAATAACAACTGTCAAAGACGCCACCAAGACAACCAAGTATGAGACTACCAACAAGGTTTGTTGCATGGGTTGCAAAACCTGCTGGTACAATCGCAAAATTTGGTTGATGGGAATGGCCGCCATGGCTTCCGTTTGATTTTTGATCTCGTCCGCCAAAAACAACCGCATTCCGGGAATCTTCAATTGCACCAACACCGCGGTTACCTCTTTTTCATCCCTTTGGCTCTGTGGGCTAACACCTGTTAAAAAATTACCTTCTTCTTGGTTGGTTTCATGTTTTGAAGCGGATTGACTCGAATCTTTAATTCGATCATGGATCTGTTCTTCTTTTTCATGCACTTTCCACACAGAGTCTAATGGTGTAAATATCGCCCTGTCATTGGCGGTTCCTGTTGGGTTCAGTATTCCGACGACTTGGTAGGGAAACTCTTTATGCTCTTCCGATCCAGGAATGGCCATCAGTCCATGCGTTCCAACAAACTGGTCTCCGATCTCCAAACCGGTCTGTTGAGCCACTTGATATCCAAGAACGGCTTCAAAGGAAGATTGAAAAATCCTCCCCTCGTGCATAGAAAAAATCGAAGTGTGGCTCTCCTCATTCGACAAATGCCGTTTGACTTCAAAGAAATGAGGCTCGGTGCCAACGATACGGAACCCGTCGTAATTGTCTCCCAAACCAATGGGGGCAGCAAAAGCAACGCGCCGATCTTCTTGTAGCTCTTCATAGCGTTTATATGAAATATTGCCTGTAGGTACATCCAAATGATAAATGCTGCTCAAGGTCAATTGCAGTGGGCTGCCTTTTGCCCCAATCACCATATCGTATAAGGCCGCATCTTTTCGAAAAGCGGCTCCGGTTTCTCGTTTGATTGTTAATACACTTACGATTAACGCAACTCCCAACACAATGCTAAGAATGGTTAAACTGGCAATCAAAGGGCACTGCCATAAGTACCGCCATGATAAATACCACAAACTCATAACGCTTCCTCTTTCATCTCGATGAGATTCTGGCAATGGAACAAAAGGGGAAACCTCTGCGCTACATCTTGATCGTGTGTAACGAAAATCAAAGTAATTTTATTTTCTTTGGAAATGTCCAGTATTAACTTCAAAATCTCTTGCGCAGTAGCCACATCCAAAGAACCAGTAGGCTCATCCGCCAATAACAAATCGGGTTCATTGGCAAGCGCCCGGGCAATTGCAACCCTCTGACGTTCACCAACAGATAAATGTTCCACACGAGAATGCATTCGTTCACTAAGGCCAACTTGATCGAGCAAGGCATGGGCCTTTTGTTTGTACAATGATGATCGGACCGTTCGGCCAAACCGCATACCAATCATGATATTTTCTAATGCCGTAAACCCGTTAATCAAGTTGAAATTCTGATACACAAATCCCACATGCTTGCCACGAAACCGATCCGCTTGCGAGGCCGTCATACGATGAATGGCTTTTTCAAGAATATACACATCTCCCTGATCAATGGGTTGCAAACCAGAAATCACATTCAGCAATGTCGACTTCCCAGAGCCGCTGCTCCCTGTGACAGCCATTTGAGCGCCAGGAGATACCGTAAAATTCTTCAAATTAAAATTGATGATTCGATCACCTGATTGTCCCAATTGGACTCTGCAATGATCAATATTTACAGCGTTATCCATCACGTCATCCAGCCTTTGACTAAAATCGGCTATTCCAAATGAAAGAGTATTCTTCCCTTGCGCTTTATTGATATTAGGTTATCATTACCGAATCCCTTGTAAAGGGGAAACGATTGTACTGGAGTTACTGCGCTCAGTCCAAAGGAGGCGCCAATATGCAAAGCGAAACGCGAAACCCCATTCCTGTTACCGTTTTGACAGGATTTTTGGGATCTGGCAAGACAACTCTCTTGAATCGTATTCTTACCGAAAACCATGGAAAGCGTATTGCCGTGATCGAGAATGAATTCGGCGAAATAGGCATTGATAATGATTTGGTGGTCAACGCGGAAGAAGAAATTTTTGAAATGAACAATGGTTGTATATGCTGTACGGTCCGAGGCGATTTGATACGCATACTCGGAAATTTGATGAAAAGAAAAAACAAGTTCGATTCTATCTTGATTGAAACTACGGGATTGGCTGACCCCGGTCCTGTGGTCCAGACATTTTTTGTTGACGAGGAAATGAGGTCGCAAATGGCGCTGGATGGTGTTATTACAGTGGTTGATGCCAAATTCATCAGCATGCACTTGGATGACAGCAACGAAGCACGAGAACAAATAGCGTTTGCCGATATCGTTCTAATCAACAAAATTGATCTGGTTGCCCCCGAAGAACTAGATCGTTTGGAGGAACGCATTCATGGGATGAATTCCATGGCAAAAATATTCCGAACGCAAAATGCTGAAATAGAAATGGATCGAATTTTGAACTTGGGTGGATTTAACTTGGACCGCGCGATGGATATGAATCCAGAGTTTTTGGAGCCTGAATATCCTTTCGAATGGTGTGGAAGCTATCAACTTGAAAGTGGGCAATATTCATTGCACTGCGAGGAGGGTCCGGATCCTGAAATGTCAATTGTGTTACTCCCAAACCCCGCTTTACCAAACGGGGAGATCAACGAATTATTGGATCAGGCCGTTTTGTTGTTTTCTGACACGGATACGATGATCGATCCAAAGGGATATCTAGAACCTGGCAATAACAAATACACACTTAACTTAGCTTCCTCAGGTGAAAAACAATTTTCCGTCACGATTCCTGAAAGTGGAATATACACCATGTTTACCCAACATCACCCAGATGAGTTTGCGATGAAGTTATCCAAAGACTCCACACCCATTTCGACAGCAAGCAGTCAAGACTTTAATCCCGGGCATGAACACGACGATGAAGTTAGTTCGGTTGGCATCAACCTCTCGGGTGATTTAAACTTTGAACGCTTAAACAAATGGCTGGGAACCCTTCTGCAAGAGAAAGGGGTCGATATTTTTCGCATGAAAGGAATTCTCAGCATTGAAAAAGATCCACGGCGTTTTGTCTTTCAAGGTGTCCACATGCTGATGGACGCCCGTCCTGACAAAGAATGGAATGGGTTGGAGCGAAAAAATCAATTAATTTTTATTGGGCGTAATTTGAACCGAGAAGAATTAACTGAAGGATTTCGGCAATGTTTGGCATGAAACAAAAATCGTCCATCGCCGACTTGAAACCATTATGGTCCATTCAACTGGAAGATTATGTTATATCTTTAGACTGCTTCAAGGATGGCGAACGAATCGTTGCGGCTGTTTCCGAAGGCTCCATCTATATCATTCAGGCCAAACACGGAGAAATTCTTCATCAACTTCCCGGACATGCGATAGGAAACCTCTCTATCAGTTGCTCTTGCGACGGTCGCTTTGTTGCAAGTTCAGGACAAGATGGGAGTACGAGAATTTGGTGTGTGGAATCAGGAACATGCATTGGAACTATCAAAGCGAATGCAGCCTGGATCGAACAAGTGGCCTGGTCGCCAGTTTCGAATTTGTTGGCCATTTCGGCCGGAAAATCTTTAGGGGTTTACAAAACCGACGGGACCCTCCAAACCTCGTTTCAATCCCAGAAAAATACGATTTCTGGAATTCAATGGAAGCGTGATGGCTCTCAGTTGGCCAGTATTGCTTACAATGATTTATTTCTGTGGAAGACGGGCAACACCAAGCCTT
>CAZEZQ010000118.1:0-10402 GCA_964516245.1 uncultured bacterium
GTGCGAAAATGATTCTGGCGTTAAGAATCTTCGGTACTACCGTCAAGTAAAGCCCGGAGAACCGAAGGTTGTCGAAAGTGATGTCGCTGTTTATGGGGGGACACCCGCTGGAATCACGGCGGCGATCCAGGCAGCGCGCATGGGTAAAAAGGCTGTGTTGCTCTCTTTCAATCGGCATGTTGGAGGATTGACCTCGGGTGGATTGACCGCTACCGATGTTGGAAATAGAGATTCAATCGGGGGCATGGCGATGGAATTCTACACCCGTATCGGCCAGCTTAGGAATTTTCGCCCTTCGGAGGCCGAATCGCTCTTTCTGAAGATGCTCGAAGAGGCGGGAGTGCAGGTTCTTTTCGAACGCTGCCTGGAGTCTGCCGAGATAGAGGACGCCCGATTGGTTTCTATAACCATGGAGACCGGAGAAACCATTCAAGCTGCTGTGTTCATCGATGCCACATACGAGGGTGACTTGCTGGCGGCGGCGAATGTATCGTATCGTGTCGGCCGGGAACCTGCCAGCGCTTATGAAGAATCGCTGGGTGGGCAATGGCAGAAAATCTCTTGGAAAAACACGTACCAGTTCTGCAGGCTTCCAATAAGTCCCTACATGGTACCGGGTGATCCGGAATCGGGCCTACTCCCTGAAATCTCTTCGGAACCGCCCGGAGACCCAGGCGAAGGGGATTTCAAGGTACAGGCTTACAATTTCAGAATGCACCTCACTGATAACGAAGAGAAAATCCCATACCCGAAACCACAGGGATATGATCCAGAGCGTTATGCACTATTGGCCCGCTTTCTCAATGCCGATCCAAACATCCGATGGGTTCTTAATTATACGACTTCTCCCATGACCGATGGTCCGGTCCAAATACGCAACGGTGACTGTAACAACGCGGGTAGTTTTTCTTCGGATTATGTTGGTGGCAATTATCGCTGGCCAGACGGCACGTATAAACCTGGTTCTTTTGCGAAACTCCCTCCGCCACGCCGTGGTCTTCAGATGCCTTTCCGCGAATTGTATCAACTGCGGGAGCGAATTTTTCAGGATCATGTTAACTATCAGCAAGGACTCATGTACTTCCTGGCGAATGATTCCCAGGTACCAGAATCCCTGCAAGAAAGAGTGAATCGTTTTGGACTCGATCAACGCGAGTTTCAGGAAACAGAATACTGGCCGCATCAGCTTTATGTGCGTGAGGGCCGTCGAATGGTTTCTGAATACGTGATGACGCAGGCGAACTGCGAATCGAGAAGGACTGTGAATGATTCCATCGGATTGGCGTCCTACCCGATGGATTCTCACTTCTGTCAGCGTGTCGTTGTGGAAGAAAACGGGGTAACCACTGTGAGAAACGAGGGAGGTTTTGGACATAGCTGTCCAAGGCCTTATCCTGTCTCCTATCGCTCGATTGTTCCCAAAAAAGAGGAATGCGCAAATCTGATTGTGCCGGTCTGCCTTTCTTCATCACACGTCGCCTATGGCTCGATCCGTATGGAGCCGGTTTTCATGATCCTTGGCCAGAGCGCCGGAACGGCCGCAGCGTTGGCGATTGATGAAGGCGTAGTTGTACAGGATCTCCCTTACGAAAAATTGAAAGTGAAGTTGTTTGAAAATGAGCAGCAACTCTGAAAATATCACACGAACCGTTGCGTTGAAAATCATTCGGGCTTTCATGATCATCCACATGTTAACAGATAAACAAACAACCTGATCGCATCGCCTACGCCCGCAATATGCTTGGGTATGCAGAAAGCTTGCGGAGAGAGAAACACACCTGACCGTTCACGAAATAGCCCGCTCTTTTGGAAAAATAGCAATCGAAAAGCAATGGTCTCGATGGGTGATGGGAAATGGAAATTCCATGAACGCAGAAACGGAAATCACGAATTGTACGATCTCGTGAGTGATGTTGAAGAACGAAACAATATTGCAGAGAAGCATCCAGAAGTGGTTTCAAAATTGAAAAAGAAAATCGAGGCGTGGGAAGCGACACTGCCCAAACGAAACCATTTAGCCATCTGAAAGCATTTTTATTTCGCCCATATAAAGGGCCAGGGGTTTTATGTTTCTTTTTTCCAGGGGCGATTGCCCCTGGCTATCATATGGCGCCCCCGTTGGGGCTGGAAATTTTTTTATTCGGCTAAAAGGATACACCCAAACAGTATATTAAGAATGAAAAGGAAACAGATACCATGAGAATTAGACTTTTCATTTTGTTTGCTATTGTATTCAGTTTTCATCAAGTAGATGCTGCAGAGATAACCAGTATCCAAAAATTCGGGGTAACACCTGAAAACAGTGCAGCTCAGAACAAAATGAACCTTCAAAAGGCGATCGACTGGGCGTCAGAGCGTGGCGCTGCTTTACGGGTGGAAGCCTCTGATGAACCATACCATGTTGATGGGGGTATTATTCTAAAGAAGAATGTTTCCCTTATTGGTGTTCATGGACCCACACCACGGGGAACCGTTCATCAAACAAAAAAACAGCCTGTTGGAAGTGTTTTTAAAATTACCGATCAAAAAAATCCTTTTATCACAGTGGAAACAGCCACCCAAATTAAAGGGATTCAATTTTGGTACCCCGAACAAACCATCAATGATGCGAACGCGATTATCCCCTATAAACCTACCATTCAAGTGTCTCAAACAAGCAGAGCTCAGGGAATCTATCTTTCGTGCTTGACGTTTTACGGGGAATATCTGGCGTTTGATTTTAACGCCAAGCGGCAATTGCCTTGCGAATTAATGACCTTTGAACACTGCTATGGCTATCCACTGAGCGGTGTATTTATCCGCATCAATTATTGTTATGATATTCCACGTATTTTGCATTGCCATGTGAATCCAGCCATCCAAAGGTATATTGCCGGTGGATACAGTCGAGATGTTGTTGATGCGGTCATCGCCAAAAAAAGTTTCGCGTATGAAATCAATCATACGGATAATGCCCAAATGATCGACGTATTTACATTCGGAACCTACGGCGGAATTTTACTGGGTGGTGAATCTTATGGACAATTAACCAACTTCAACCTCGACTGTGTCGCCGTTGGAATATTGAAACGCGGCAACAATACCAAAAATCGCAACTGGCAAATCGCGCAAGGTTCAATTATCGCCAATACCGGCGAAGATGTCGAAAACATCCACCCCATCATTATAGAAGGCGAGGGGCATACATCACTCACGAATGTGGAAACATTTTCTGGTGGAAACCAAGCCGTAACCACCGTTCCTGAAAAAATGTCTTATGATTATCTCCTTGTCAAAGGCGATAAAAAATTGACTGTATCAATATTTGGCAGCCGAATGAGAAACTACATTTCAGATTCCCCCGTTACCATTGAAAACAAAAATGCAATCCTTTACTTCTCAGGTTGTTTTGACAAGGATGAAAACTTATACAATAAGGTTTTTGAGCAGCCAGGTTAAGTCAACCACATTATGGAGAGTCAATCATGCAATCCACATCCCGCCGTTCATTTTTTCAAACTGCCGGCAGCGCATTCGCGGCAATGGCAATGCCTGCCATGCTGCAAGCCGCAGAATCGAATACAACCAAGCATCCGAATGTCGTTCTAATCATGGCGGATGATTTGGGGTACGGCAGTGTCGGATGTTATGGAGCAGGTTCGGCATTGGTTCGTACGCCAGAGATCGACAAAATTGCGAGTGAAGGAGTGCGTTTTACGGACGCCAGCACTCCCAGTTCCGTCTGCTCGCCTACTCGTTATGGTCTCCTGATGGGACGATACCCGTGGCGAACGCGGATGAAGCATGGAGTGATTAATGTCGGCGATCCACTTTTGCCCGATCCAAAGCGCATATCACTTCCCCGTTGGCTCAAGCAAAAAGGATATCAGACGGCGGCTATCGGCAAGTGGCATCTTGGCTATGGAAGCAAAAAGAAAAAGCCTCAAGATTGGACTGGCGTATTAAGGCCCGGCCCATTGGAGATGGGCTTCGATTACCATTTTGCCGTTCCGCAAAATCATGGCGATATAACGGGTGTTTACATCGAAAATGATCGCATCTATGGGCTGGAATCGGATAAGGCCTATCCCTACTCCAGAAGTTTTTATGGGAAACCTTATTTCGGATTTGATGCCCCTCAACGTGACAACAAGCAGGTGATGAAAGACCTGACAGACCGGGCTGTGGATTGGCTGAAAAAACAGGATAATGACAAGCCCTTCTTTTTATATTTTACGCCGGTAGCAGTTCACCATCCCATTACACCGTCAAACAAAATGCGCGGAGAGAGTAATTGCGGCCCCTATGGTGATTTCATTCAAGATTTGGATATGTCTATCGGGCGGATTTGCCAAACATTGAAGGCAATGGGAGTGGAAGACAATACGCTTGTGATTGTGACCAGCGATAATGGCGGAGACATTCCCAAAGAGCGGGAACGCCCAGAGTGCGTCGCTCAAGACCTGGGTTTGGAGATTAACGGTTCATTTCGCGGCGATAAACACACCATCTGGGAAGGGGGTGTACGCGTCCCGTTTGTCGTTCGTTGGCCGGAGAAAATTCCTAAGGGAATGGCCTCTTCTTCTATGATCAATTTGACCGATGTTTTTGCCACCGTGGCCGAATTAACCGATGGAAACCCATTCAATGAAACCGGCGTCGCTTCTGATAGCGTCAGTTTTCGCCAGTCTCTATTGCACCCAAACCGGCAATCAAACGATGGACGCGAGGTAATGGCCATAACCAACGCTCAAGGAATTTTCGCGCTGCGCCAAGGCCCTTGGAAATATATTGAAGGAGAGTTGCCCGCTTCATGGAACAGAAATCGCGAAAGCACTTACCAAGGCCAGGCTGTGCGCCAGCTCTATCATCTCGCCAACGATCCAAAAGAAAAGAACAATGTGATCGGCGCTCATCCTGAGGTTGCTGAGAAAATGCAGAAACGGCTTGATGATATTCGACAATGACTTGTGTTAATGTTCTTTTTTGCAGAAACAATTGTGCTACTCTTCTGGGATAAAACACAAGGATAAAAGGTCGTCAAATGAACATTCAATTCTTTTTAACAATGGCATTCATCGTGTTCCTATATGTGGGTCACAGTCATGATGTTTATGCCGAAAACCAACACGATTCAAACGAAGGTGAGATTACGTCGCATTCAAAAGGGCTGCACGGTTATATTGGCTATAGTGCAACCCGTCCTCCTGAGCGCTCCGAATACAATGTCGGCATGGGCTTTTATTCTGCGGTTTGGCCGTTGATCGAACGGCCAATCGCCAATTTTCAAATTGGGCTGGCGGGCGCATGGATCACACCGGATAATTCTGACAACAAAGACAAACCGCTCGCTCCGGTCGGGACGCTGGCCCGGGACAATTGGCCGGCGCGTGGACCCACCTGGAGCAGTGTCTTTCAAACCGTGGAAGGCGGTCTGGGTTACTGGGCAAGAAATCATTTTCGTTACGGGCCGCCGAAATTCAGCATGAACGCCACCCCGCAATGTTACGATTACGAAGTCGGTTCACCCGGTTGGTCGTTTTTTTATAGCAATACGGCGCTGCCGGATGACCGCCTCGGCATCGCCCAACTCAGCAACCGGCTTTTGATACCTCCCGACGCACTCCCATTTCAAGGGAATCCCAATGGTGAATTTTTTGGTTACACCTATATGGCGCTGCCGTTTACAGAACCAACTGAAGGCGACCCACCCACCGGCGATCAAAGTTGGACCTGTTTTATCAGCGCGGCAAATTTCAAAGGGCCCATCGCCTACTACATCCCTGAAACCTGGAGCAAGATCGGAAAACTTTTTGATTATCCATTTATTTATGGGCGGGGGCTTGATGCGCGCCCGGGGAAAATGGGCGGCGGCGCCATGGAGATCAATACCGTTCCTCGGTTTGATCTCGTCGATGACAGGGGCAATGTTTATTCTAAAATACCGAAGTTGCAATTTCCCGTGGACCAGCACGGAAGAACCTTGCTGGTGCAGGATGTCACCTATTACTCGAAAGAGGCTCTTTATAATTCCTTCAAAGCATGGCGGGACGGCGGACCGGTTTTTTCCGGCAAATTCAATCAAGAGGGAGCATGGGAATCGACATTGACAACCCGCACAACCCAGTATGATCAAGCCGCACATCGAATTTCAGGGGTCAAAAGGGTATTCGATACGAAGATGCATGCCGATAACCTTTGGGGATTGCAATGGTATGACAACAACATCAGTTCCCAAGGCATCTTCCCTCAATATTTTAAACAAGTCGGCGACACGCGCGTGGCGGTATCCAGCGATGAAGTTCCCCAATCATTACAATCGATGGAATTTCCACTGGCATCTCCAGGTGAACCTTATACCTCACCCAAAGCAGGCGCTTGGACAAATCCCGGCCCGGTACGCGGACCGTATGAAGCGCATTTGATCGATGGCTCCAAAGTCACTTATTCTTGGTATCGCTTTATTGATCAACCCTCTTTCCAGCAATACGATTGGAGCCAAGAAAAAAAAGCGAAGTTACAAGCCTTTGTGGAAAAGATCCACAAAGCCTGGCCGATTAACCGAGATTATATGCCGCCTCCTCGCCGGGATACGAAGTTAGTCACTCTTGATCCTGCTTTAATCGTTACACCTCCGGAAGGGCTGGAATATGGTTATGTTCCCATAGTGACATCTCAAGAAGCATTGGACGATTGATACATCTACACAGTACCCCAAAAACAATTAAATTAGTAGTTGCTTTGAGAAAAATATACCGGGTGGAAGCCGAGGCTCCCCTTTTTAACAACAAAATCCCATTCATTATGTTTTCTGCAATCGAATTACATTTTGTACATTTCCGAATGGAACTATTCCATCATGGAGAGAAGAAATGCAAAAACAACTTGTTATCGTGTTTCTATTATGGGTTTGTAATGTCTTTGCTTTCGCAGCCGGCGATATTCTGATTGCTGATTTTGAAGGAGAAGATTATGGGGATTGGAAAATCGAAGGTGAAGCCTTTGGTTCAGGACCAGCACAAGGAACCTTTCCAAATCAGATGGAGGTCTCAGGATACGAGGGCGACCAACTAGTCAATAGTTTTTTCAATGGCGATGATTCTACGGGAACATTGACCTCCCCTGAATTCATAATCAAACGTCCCTACATAAAGTTTTTAATTGGCGGTGGCGGTTTTGAAAATGAAACATGCATAAATTTAATGATCGACGGCAAGGTTGTCTGTACCGATACAGGCGAGAATACAGAACCGGGAGGATCAGAGGCACTCAATCCGCACTCTTGGAACGTTTCAGAATACCAAGGCCAAACAGCGCAACTTCAGATTGTCGATCAACGAACTGGTAATTGGGGCCATATCAATATTGATCATATTGTTCTAAGCGACAATCCAGGGCAAACGTTTCAAGGGATTTCTCGCGAATTCACAATCGATCATCAGTATCTTATCTTCCCAGTTGAGAGAAAAGCACCGAATCGAACGTTTACTCTTTCGGTGGATGGGACAAAGGTGCGGGAGATGGATATCTCGCTTGCTTCAAGTAAACCAGACTTTTGGGTTTATCTTGATGTCAGCGAATTTGCAGATCAAACTGTTTCATTGCGAGTTGAAAGCATACGAGACAAACAACTTGATGGTTTTTTCTTAATTAGGCAGGATCACACATTTCCAGGCGAAGCGAACCTATATCAAGAAGAATTACGTCCTCAGATCCATTTCAGTTCGAAGCGCGGTTGGAACAACGATCCAAACGGGATGATGTATTACGATGGCGAGTACCACTTGTTTTATCAACACAATCCTTATGGATGGCCTTGGGGCAACATGACATGGGGCCATGCGGTGAGCACCGACCTGGTACATTGGGAAGAACTTGGCGACGCCCTTCATCCCGATCAATACGGAACCATGTTTTCCGGATCCGGTGTGGTGGATTGGAACAATACAACCGGCTTCCAAACCGGTGACGAGCCGCCGTTAATTTGCATATACACAAATGCTGGCGGCACTAATGAATGGTCTGAAGACCGGCCTTTCACACAGGGCATCGCCTACAGCAATGATCGAGGACGCACATGGACGAAATACGAGGGGAATCCTGTTCAAGGACATCTGAACGCTGGCAACAGGGATCCCAAAGTCATCTGGTGGGAAGAAACCAATGAATGGGTAATCGTACTCTATCTAAAAAACAAACGAATGGCATTCTTTCGATCGAAAGACCTGAAGCGCTGGGAACTGCAAAGCGTTATGGACGCTTTCCACGAGTGTCCCGAATTATTTGAACTGCCCATGATTGGTGATAAGCAAGAGAGCAAGTGGATATTGTATGGAGCCTCTGGAGACTATTTCGTAGGAACCTTTGACGGCAGTCGATTTGTTCCTGATGGTGAGGCGATTCAATTCAATTACGGCAACTGCTTCTATGCGTCACAAACATTTAACAACATCCCGGAAGAGGATGGGCGGCGTATTCAAATCGCATGGGGTAGAGGAAACGAAGCTCAAGGCATGCCATTCAATCAGATGATGATGTTTCCAGCCGTGTTGACTCTACACTCAACAGACGATGGCCCACGTATGTTTGCGTACCCCGTTCAAGAGATTGAGAATCTCTACACCAAGCAGCACAAATGGGAAAACAAGAAGATTTCATCAAACGAAGTTGTTGAAATGCAAGGCATCTCGGGTGAACTCTTCGACATCGATATCGAATTGGAAGTTGGTGATGCAGATGAAGTCGGAATGCTCATTCGTGGCGAGGAAATTGTCTACGATGTTAACAATGAGCAACTTGTTTTCGGGAAGAACAAGGCGCCGCTCAAGACTGTAAACAATCGGATTCAATTGCGATGCCTAGCCGATCGGACTTCATTGGAGATCTTTGCGAATCAAGGCCGGATCTACATGCCATGCAAATTCCGCCCAAGCGAGGAAGAAAAAACAATCGCGGTTTTTGCGCGAAGCGGCAATGCAGAAGCGACGTCCATTCAAATTCATCAACTTCAATCGATCTGGCAGTGAATGTAATAAGCGAGAGGAGTTTTTTTTTAATAGTTCATGCCATGTGCAAATGTCAATTCGTCATATTCAAGTACCTCTGGGTGATGCAGTAGAAAATAATGACTCATCAACCCTCTTTGCAAAATTGATGAACGACAAGATACAATGCAACCATCCGTGTTTGGCGAAAACTCACCCTTACCAAAAAACTGTTGTTTTGATCACTTCATCCGGTGTGGTAATCCCCGCTTTCACTTTTTCCAAACCATCGCTGCGCAGCGGGTGTAACTTGTCGGTACCGATATAACCTTCTAAATCTTCCATTTTCAAACCACTTGTAATAATTTTCCGGAACTCGTCATCCACTTGTAACAGTTCAAACAATCCGGTCCGGCCAGAATACCCCGTCCCCCGGCAGGTTTCACATCCCCGCCCTTCCGTTACAAATTCCAATTCTCCTTCATTCAAATGAAACGCCAGTAACTCGTAAGATTTGGGTGGCCGTTGGTGTTTGCACTCCGGACAGATTTTGCGAATTAATCTCTGCGCCAACACCGCTCGGACTGAAGAAGCAATCAAATACGGTTCGCATCCCATTTCAATCAGCCGAGTAAATGCTCTCGTAGCGTCGTTGGTGTGCATGGTCGAAAGAATTAAATGTCCCGTTAAACCAGCCTGCATTACCAAACGGGCGGTTGCATCATCGCGAATTTCACCAATCATCATAATATCAGGATCTTGGCGAAGGAAAGATTTTACCGCCGATGCAAAGTTCAACTTGTTCACCGAATCCAACTGTACTTGATTGAGACCCGTCATCACCATTTCCACAGGATCTTCCACCGTGGAAATGTTGGTCTCTTCATGGCGCAATAAATTCAATACTGAATACAGGGTGGTAGATTTTCCACTGGCGGCCTGTCCGGTTACGAGAATCACCCCATGAGGCACTCCAATAATGTCCCGAAACTCTTCCAGCGTTTTGGCCGCCATTCCTAGGTCATCCAATTCAAACACATCTTCTTCAGGCGGCAATAATCGTAATACTGCCTTTTCTCCGAACGTACAGGGGATAAATGACACACGAATGTTGATAGGTGGGGTTTCCAATTCTTCGTGCTCAAACAGAAATGATCCCTCTTGCGGGGTATGCCGCAAGGTGATGTCCAAGTTGGACAACACTTTTATACGGGAAATCACCGAATTGGTCAGCATGGGCTGCACATCACCCGTGTTGTGCAAAATCCCATCAATACGGTACCGTATGCGGGAATGGGTGGGATTGGGCTCGATATGAATATCGGTTGCCCCTTCTTTGATCGCATTCACCAAAATTTGATTCACGGTTTTAATGGTTTGCGAAATTTCATCGCTTCCCTCTTCCTGCCGTTTGAACAAAGTACGCTTTTTATCGGGAT